>JAHFPR010000002.1 GCA_023269645.1 Alphaproteobacteria bacterium
CGGTATCATTATCCTGCCCGCCATACAGGCTATCTCCACCTGCGTTGCCGTTGAGATAATCATTGCCGGCATTGCCGCGCATGGTATCATCGCCCTGTCCGCTGCGCAGATCGTTGCCCAGGCTGTTTCCGGTGATCGTATCACTGCCGAGGCCGCCACGCGCATTCTCAATATCCGCGCCGAACGCAATCCAGATGCGCGCCGAGCCGATGAGGCTGTAATCGCCGATGCCCTCGTTCAGGTTGAGCGTCACCGCGTAGGTCGTGGGCGATTGATCCAGCGCATCCGTGCCGCTACCGTCCCAGATGGTTCCGGAAAACTCTGCCCCATCGAAGCGGTAGGTGGTGTTTCCGGCATTGTAATTATGGTTCGCGCCGTAAAGATACTGTATAGCGGCCATGTCGTAAATCGCCAGGCCTATCGGCTCGCCGCCGACCACCGTCCCCACCCCGAACTGCCCGACAAAGCTGTTCATCACCGTGCCATCGAGCGTGACATCCACGCCCGAAAGCGTCGTGCCGCCTGCCGAGCTTCCGTCATCCGGATGGTTCAGCCCCAGCGCGTGCCCCGTTTCATGCAGGATCGTCTGGAAGCCTGTATTATCCGCATCGGGAGCCAGCTCGGACGCGGCGAAGCTATTGCTGTTGATGGTGGTATTCACCGTGCCGCTGAAGATGTTGCTGCTGTTGAGCGTGTAGGTGGTGAGGCCGACCATATCCCCCGCACGATGTATTGTTCCGAACTGGAAGGCGATATTGGAGTTGGGCGTGGTGTTCGGCACGAAGGTGAAGATAATGTTCGCCACGGCGGCGTAATCAGCGATAGCCTGCTGCACCGCGCTTAAGAATGTGGCATTCACCGTTCCGTTCGTCGCCAGTACGGTGTAGGTAAGCGCAACTCCCGTCCCCGGCGCGGCACTCCAGGATACGCCTTCCATAAAGGCCGGGATGATGTTGCCGGGGACAGTGGCCATAATGCCTCGTTGTTCGTGATTGAACTGCTGCTACAAATCCAGTGCCTCCAGCAGTGACTTGCCGCGTTTTCCGCTTTCCTCCTGAATGAAGCGGAAACGCGATTCAGGATTCTTGCCCATCAGGTTTTCCACCTGGGTTTCCACTTCTTCCTCCGCCCCTTCCGCGATTTCCACTTTAAGCAGTATACGCTTTGTCTTATCCATCGTGGTTTCCTTAAGCTGCGGCGGGGTCATTTCGCCGAGTCCCTTGAACCGCCCGATTTCGATATTCCCCCGGCCTTTGCCGAGTTCCTTCACCAGCACCTCGCGCTCTTTTTCATCGGCGGCGTAGTAGCTTTTCGTGCCCTGGGTGATGCGGAACAGCGGCGGCTGCGCGAGATAAAGATGCCCGTTGCGGATAAGCCCCGGCATTTCCTTATAGAAATAGGTCATCAGCAGGCTGGCGATATGCGCTCCGTCCACATCCGCATCCGTCATGATGATGACTTTTTCATAGCGGAGCTGATCATCCTTATAATCCGCGCCGGAGCCGCAGCCGAACGCCAGCAGCATATCCTTGATTTCCTGATTGGCGCGGATTTTATCCACCGTCGCGCTCGCCACATTCAGGATTTTCCCGCGCAACGGCAGGATAGCCTGCGTTTTCCGGTCGCGCGCCTGCTTGGCGGAGCCACCCGCCGAATCGCCCTCCACCAGAAAAATCTCCGTACCCTTGGCCATTTCCTGCGTACAATCCGCGAGCTTGCCCGGAAGCCGGAGCTTCTGCACCACCGTTTTCCGGCTAACATCCTTATCCGCGCGCCGCCGCAGCCTATCCTCTGCATTCATGATGATGAAGTTCAGCAGCGTGTTCGCCACGTCCGGATTGCCGGAAAGCCAGTGGTCGAAATGGTCGCGCACGGCGTTTTCCACCAGCCGCGTCACCCTGGAACTGGTGAGCTTGTCCTTCGTCTGCCCCTGGAATTCCGGATGGCGATAGAACAGCGAGAGCACCGCACAGCCGCCCGCGAACACATCTTCGCCCGTCACCTGCGCCGCTTTTTTATTGCTCACCAGCTCGCCGTAATCGCGCAAGCCCTTATAGAGCACGTTGCGGAAGCCGTTTTCATGCGTACCGCCCTGCGGCGTGGGAACTGTGTTGCAGAAGCTCTTGAGGAACCCTTCCTGGCCGTTGCCCCAGTCAATCGCCCATTCCAGCCGCCCCAGATCGTCCGGAAGTTTCGCCTCGCCCACGAACGGATCGGGGATGACGAGTTCCGCGCCCTCCAGCGTGGCCGCCAGATAATCGCGCAGGCCGTTGGGGAAATGGATGACCTCCTGCTGAGGGACATTATCCACCCCCTCCAGCAATGCCGGATCGCACGACCAGCGGATTTCCACGCCCTTATAGAGATACGCCTTGGATTTGGCGAAACTGTACAGCCGCGACGGGCGCATCCGCACTTTCGTGCCAAAAATCTCCGGATCGGCATGGAAGATCACCGTCGTGCCCCGGCGATTCTGCACCGCACCTTCCTTCACCAGCTTCGTGACGGGCGCGCCGCGCGAATATTCCTGCGTCCACAGAATCTTATCCCGCGCCACTTCCACGCGGAGCTTATCGGAAAGCGCGTTCACCACGGAAAGCCCCACGCCATGCAGCCCGCCGGAAGTTTCGTAGGCCTTGCCGCCGAATTTCGCCCCGGAATGGAGCATGGTCATGATAACTTCCAGCGCGGATTTCTTGGGAAATTTCGGATGCGGGTCCACCGGAATGCCGCGCCCGTTATCGCGGATGGTCACCACGCCGTCCGCCGCAAGCTCGATCTCGATGCGGCTGGCATACCCCGCCACCGCCTCATCCATCGCATTGTCGAACACTTCCGCCACCAGATGATGCATCGCGGTTTCGTCCGTGCCGCCGATATACATTCCAGGGCGGCGGCGCACCGGCTCCAGCCCTTCCAGCACCTCGATATGCTCGGCGGAATAGCTATCTCCTGCCTTGCCGGAACTGGCGGCTGTACTGAATAAATCCTCGGCCATATGTCTGTGCGTTTCCTCCGTAGCCCCTTTTTATACACGGTTTCGCGCCGGGGTCAGCAATTTTTTGCGGTGAGAGAGGATTAAGAGAATTGTCATTCTGAGTCCCGGCCTGTGCCGGGGTAAATTCCGGAGGGAATCCATGCTTGTCACCCCGTACTTTAAGTGTGTCACCCCGCACGTGTTGCGGGGTTATGGCCAATGAGGAGTATAACCCCGCAACAAGTGCGGGGTGACACACCTATAACGGCAACCCCCCTTGCGCTTTGGGCGGCGAGGGCATAAGATTGCTGCCGATGCGCACGTTATTAATCCTCATTCTGGTGTTAATCGGCTGGGCGGCGATGCCCTGCCCTGCCGCGTTCGCCTCCGCCACGCCGTGGAAAAAATCGGACGAGGTATCCTCACGCCTGATCGTGGGCAACGCGGATGAAAAGGGCATCCGCAAGGCGGGCTATGAGCTGCACATCACCGGGCACTGGCACACCTACTGGAAATTCCCCGGCGATTCAGGCCGCCCGCCGGAAATTGACTGGCGTCGCTCGGAAAACGTCAAATCCGTGGAGCTGGTTTACCCCGCGCCGGAGCGTATCTCCAAAAAGTTCGAGGGGTTCGACCCGGTGGAAACCTTCGGCTACGGCGGCGAATTGGTCTATCCACTGCTGATTACGCCGCTTGATCCCTCCCAAACCATCCGCCTTGATCTCACGGTGAATTACGCCGTCTGCGACGAAACCTGCATCTTCGAGAGCGACAAGGTTACGGAAACCATTTCCAGCGTCCATAAGGATGACGAAACCACCGCGCATATTGATGCATTCCTCGCCCGCGCCCCGAAGGCTGATAGCAAGGATGTATCCATCGGCGAGATGAAGCTGCTTCCGGAACAAATGCTGGAAGTGAAGGTGACCAGCGCAGAGCCGTTCGAGAAGCCCGATCTGTTCGTGAATGTCACGCCGGATTTCCGTTTTCTGGCTCCCGAAGCCGTTTATTCCGACGACCGCAAGCAGGCCACGCTGAAAATCCGTTACAAGGAACTGCTGGCGGATAAGCACGTCGCGGGGATGGAGGCCACGCTCACGCTGGTGGATAGGAATCGTGGCGCGGAAATCGTCGCCAAACTGCCCGCAGCGGAGGGTATCGTAGCGACAGCCCCGGCGCAGCCATTACAACCCGCCATTTCCATCCCCCCCACTTCTACCGGAACACAAAGCCTGCTGTTCATCCTGATCACCGCGTTCCTGGGCGGGTTGATCCTCAACATCATGCCGTGTGTGCTGCCGGTGCTCGCGCTGAAGCTGGTGGGGGTCGCGCGCCACGGCGGGGGAAGCAAGCTGCACGTCCGCGCGAGTTTCCTCGCTTCGGTGCTGGGGATTCTCGTTTCCTTCGCGGTGCTGTCCGCCATCATGATCGCGCTGAAATCCGCAGGAAACGCCGTGGGATGGGGGCTGCATTTCCAGCAGCCGGTGTTCCTGATCGCGCTGATCATCGCCATCAATCTGTTCGCGGCGAACCAGTGGAGCCTGTTTGAAATCAACCTCCCCTCCTGGCTTGGCGGGCGGGTGTCGAATGCCCTCCCCGGCGCAGACGACCACACGCTCACCGGGCATTTCATGATGGGCGCGTTTGCCGCCATCCTCGCCACGCCCTGCTCCGCGCCGTATCTCGGCACGGCGGTGGGCTTCGCGCTTTCCCAGGGTACGCCGGAAATCCTGATGATTTTCGGCATGATGGGACTGGGGCTGGCCTTCCCTTACCTCGCCTGCGCACTGATGCCGAGCCTGATCACCGTCCTCCCCAAGCCCGGTGCGTGGATGCTGCGCGTGAAGCATTTTATGGGCTACCTGCTCATCGCGGCTTCCGTGTGGCTGATCTGGGTGCTTTCGAGCCAGCTTGGGCTATATTCCGCGCTGGCCGTGGCGATGTTTTCCGCATCCAGCGTGGGGCTGCTGTGGCTGCATAAACGCCAGCCGATAGATAAAACCGCGCTTTCCGCCGCTATTCTGGTGGGGCTGGCCATTACCTTCGCGCTGCCGCTGGCACTTTCCGGCTTCGGCAGGGAGGAAAAACAGATGCAGAACGGTATCTGGCAGCCTTTCGATGAGGCAAAAATCGCCGGGCTGGTGGCGAAAGGCGATACGGTGTTCGTGGATGTGACGGCGGATTGGTGTCTTACCTGCAAATTCAACAAGCTGCACGTGCTGGATACTCCGGAAGTGCAGGATATGCTTACGAAAAAGAATACCGTAGCCATGCTGGCGGATTACACCTCGCCCGCGCCGGAAATCCGGAAATTCCTGGAGAAACATGGCCGCTACGCCATCCCGTTCAACATTGTATACGGCCCCGCCGCGCCGGAAGGCATCCCGCTCCCCGAACTGCTGACAAAGGAGAGTGTGCTGGAGGCACTAAAGAAAGCGGGGAAATGACCACCCCCCCGTGTGCGGGAGAGGAGGAAACAGAACGGAATAGCCCTGGCCTGATTGCCATATCACTTCCGCACGAATATTTCTTATGCTAGAATATTCTTATGATACCACGCCACATATCCTCCTCTCCTCCCCGCTCCTTTAACAGAAGCGGCTTCACCCTGATCGAGCTTTCCCTTGTCCTGGTCATCATAAGCATGATCACAGGTGCTATTATCGGCGGGCAGGCCTTGATCCAGCAGGCGCGCATTCAACACCTCATCAGCGATGTAAACAGCTACAAGACAGCAATAAATGTTTTCCAGACACAATATGCCGCCTACCCTGGGGATTTCTCCAACGCATATGCCTATTTTGCAAAAGCGAATAACGATAATATATGCGGCCCAAGTGTCGGAGATATACGCTGGAGTTGTAACGGCAACGGCGACGGCATTCTAGGCTATGACCCCACAGGCGAGCAGGAGAGTATCGCAGAAGGCACACGCGCATGGATTCACCTGGATTTAGCCGACATTCTGCATAAGGTCACCTATCAGCCAGGTGGCTTCTATGGATGCGTCAACACAGTAAAAGGAAAGTGTGGTGGCAGTTCCCCTCCCAACGTGCCACTGTCTGCTCTCAACAACCTGACAGGCTTTATCATCAGCAACCCCAGGAATTTTACAGGCACTTACTATGGCCGTACCGGCGCATGGCTTACCTTGACGATGCCCGGCGATCCTGATGTTTCCGGCACATGGGGGGGCACAAATATACAAGCCTACCTGTTTAACCGTTCCATTACCCCGACCATTGCGCAGTATATTGATAAAAAATTTGATGATGGCTTGCCTACCACAGGCGATGTTCTGGCGACATCTCCGTGGGATAATTCGACATTATGCACCACCGCTGGCGTAGAAGGCGCGGCGATAGGCACGACCATGCCCTCACGCACCTTTCTTTATAATGTTTCAAACACAACGAATCAGTGCACCCTGTTGTTCTATATCGGCGGGTAAAAAATGGAAAATTGCAACTGAGAAAATTATCCTAATACCCTGCATAAAACCAGAAAAATGACGATGCCTTGCTATTTCCTTACCTACTTTTCCATGCTATAATCCTTTCATGAAAACGCGCCGCATATCCTCCTCTCCTCCCCGCTCCTTTAACAGAAGCGGCTTCACCCTGATCGAGCTTTCCCTTGTCCTGGTCATCATAAGCATGATCACAGGTGCTATTATCGGCGGACAGGCCTTGATCCAGCAGGCGCGGCTGCAAAAGCTCATCGCCCAGATAAAAAGCTATGAAACAGCCTTCAATGTCTTCTTCGATAAATACAACGCCTACCCCGGCGATATGCCCAACGCCACCGCCTATTGGCCGGGGCAGACCCAGAACGGCAACGGCAATGGCCTGATTGAGGATGGGAGTGTTGGTGGTGAAGACGTCGCGGCTTTTGAGCATCTGTATCTCGCGGGAATTACCCCTTTCAAACCCAAGACACCGCCATATACTACGGAAACAATCGGCGGCAACCTTCCTCGCGGACCGCTGGACGCACAGGGATACCGGTTCGAGAGCCTGCCTTGTAGCCCAAGCTGCCCCATGAGCGACCTCTATGGCAGAACAGGCGTGAGCCTTATTGTAGGATCGCTGCAGGTGGATGACTCGGATCTTTTTGGGCCTGCACTTACCAGCGCAGATGCCGCGATAGTGGATAAAAAAATCGATGACGGCGCACCGAATCGCGGAAAGCTCCTGGCCGAGGAAGATTATGCCAGCGTCGCGGGCGGCGTGGACTGGGGCGATTGCGTTCTGGGAAGAACAGGCCAGAATACCCCTGCCACGCTGTTGACCCAAGCCTATAAATATAACACATTGAACACGAAGATCAGTTGTACGCTTCGCTATTTCGTGCGGTAAAGAACGCCGGGTTTCAGCTTGCCTTAAAATTATCGGCGTAGGATTTGAGGATGATTTTCGGCTGCTTCGGTTCGGAGATTTTATAGGGGATTCCCTCGCGTTTCGCATAAGCAACCGCATCTTCCTTCGTGGCGAATTTCAGGCGGATTTCCTGCTTCATGTCCCGCGAGCCGACCCAGCCCATCACGGAATCATTGAAGCGCGGCTGCTCCTGCTCGAACTCCAGCACCCACTGCTTCGTTTTTTCTTTTCCGGATTGCATTGCATTTCTGGTGGGGCGGTAAATTTTTGCGCTCATAATATTATTATTCTCCAGTGGCTTAATACCGTATTCCCTGCATTTTCATTACACCCCATACCTTAACAAAAATTAAGTTCCGGAGCAAAATAATTTGCAGAATCGTGTTTTTGTTAACGCTTTTTTCAGCATTCCTCCCGTATACTGCAAGCAGGAAAGGAGGGTACTACCGTGGAACATTCTGATAAAGCATTTTCGTCCCTGCCGCAAGGGATGCGTCACCATCTGCATCAGCCCCATGCGCATCTGATGGAAGAGACCGCGCAGCAGCGCAAATGGCCTGCCATGTATGAGGTCGTGCTGCTGAATGACGATGCCACGCCCATCGAGTTCGTGGTATTGCTGCTGGAAACCATCTTTCATAAAAACGAGCAGGAGGCGGTGGACATCACCCTCCAAACCCACACGGAAGGGCATGGAAGCTGCGGCCTCTATACCCGCGATGTGGCGGAAACCAAGATGATCGGCGTGATTGACATGGCGCGCGTGAATCATTTTCCGCTGAAATGCATCATGCATAGAAACTAGGTTTCAGGAACAGGTTTCAGCAAAAACCTGCTCCCTTGAAACTCCTGAAACCCGAAACCTGAAACCCGGAACCTATGTTATCGCACAATCTCGAACAAAGCCTCCGCCGCGCACTTTTGCTGGCCAAGGAACGCCGCCACGAATATGCGACGCTGGAGCATCTGCTGCTCGCGCTCACGGAAGACCCGGATGCAGCACTGACACTGGGCGGCTGCGGCGTGGATATGGATTCCCTGCGCGAAAGCCTCAACCTGTTCATTGATGAAGATCTCGCGGCACTGGCACTCGACGAGATGACCGAGGCCAAGCCCACCGCCGGGTTCCAGCGCGTGGTGCATCGCGCGGCGGTGAATGCGCACGCCACCGGCAAAAGCGAAGTCACCGGCGCGCACGTGCTCGCAGAAATGTTCGTGGAGCAGGAATCGCACGCCGTCTATTTCCTGCACGGCGAAAACATCACCTGCCTGGACGTGCTGAACTACCTCGCGCACGGGCACGGCATCGCGCCGTACCGGGAATCTTCCCCCGCGCCTGCATCCGAAATGCCCCTGCCGCTGGGGATGCCGGAAATGGAGGAGGAAACCGCCCGCCCGCGTGGCGGGGAACCGAAAGAGCCGAAAATTGACATCGCCGAGGCACTGCAGAATTATTGCGTCAACCTCAACACCCGCGTGCAGGAAGGCCACATTGACAAGCTCATCGGGCGCGACAGCGAACTGGAACGCACCATTGAAATCCTCTCCCGCCGCACGAAAAACAATCCGCTGCTGGTGGGCGAGCCGGGTGTCGGCAAAACCGCCATCATTGAAGGGCTGGCCATGCGCATCGTGCAGGGCGACGTGCCGGAACCGCTGAAGAACGCCATCATCTTTTCGCTGGATATGGGATCACTGCTGGCAGGAACGCGCTATCGCGGTGATTTTGAGGAGCGGCTGAAGGCCGTCATCAAAGGCATTGAGAAACTGCCATATGCCGTTCTGTTCATTGATGAAATCCATACTATTATCGGCGCGGGTTCCACCACCGGCGGCTCACTTGATGCCAGCAACCTGCTGAAACCGGCACTCGCGCGGGGCAGCCTCCGCTGCGTCGGCGCGACAACCTACACCGAATACCGCAACCATCTGGAGAAGGAGCGCGCGCTCGCCCGCCGTTTCCAGAAAGTAGACGTGGACGAGCCTTCCGTGGAAGATGCCATCAAAATCCTGAAAGGCGTGAAGCCCTATTACGAAGCCCACCATAATGTGCGCTATACGGCGGGCGCAGTGAAAGCCGCCGTGATGCTCTCCACACGCTATATCCACGATAAAAAACTGCCCGACAAGGCCATTGACGTGCTGGATGAAGCGGGCGCGCACCAGATGCTCCAGCCCAGGGCGAAGCGCAAGAAAACCATCGGCGAGAAGGACATTGAGAAAATCGTGGCAAAAATCGCGCGTGTGCCCACCCACTCGGTTTCCACGGATGATACCTTCATGCTGCGCAACATCGAACCCGAACTTAAAACCGTGGTGTTCGGGCAGGACGAAGCCATTGAATCCGTTTCCAATTCCATCAAGCTCTCCCGCGCGGGCTTACGCAAAGTCGGCAAGCCCGTGGGCTGCTATCTTTTCACCGGACCCACCGGCGTGGGGAAAACCGAACTCGCCAACCAGCTCGCCCACGCGATGACGATGAAGCTCCAGCGTTTCGATATGTCGGAATATACCGAGCAGCATTCCGTGGCGCGGCTTATCGGCACACCGCCTGGCTATGTGGGTTTCGAGCAGGGCGGTCTGCTGACAGACTCCGTTTCGCGCATCCCCCATTCCGTGGTGCTTCTGGATGAAATCGAGAAGGCGCATCCGGACATTTACAACCTCCTGCTCCAGATTATGGATTACGGGAAACTTACTGATAATAATGGAAAAATGGTGGATTTCAGCAACGTCATCCTCATCATGACCAGCAACGTGGGCGCATCGGAATCCGAGAAAACCCCGATCGGCTTCGGGCGCAGCGCAGGCATGGAAGACCGCGATCACGCCACGAAGGAAGCCGTGAAGCGCGTCTTCACCCCGGAATTCCGCAATCGGCTGGATGCCGTAGTGCGCTTCAAGCCGCTCACGCCGGAACTGATGATCAAGGTGGTGGATAAATTCATCGGGCTGCTGAAGGAGCAGCTCGCCGACAAGGGTGTGCATATCGAAATCGGCCCACGCTCCCGCAACTACCTCGCGGAAAAAGGCTTCGACGCGCAGAACGGCGCACGCCCGCTGGAGCGGTTGATCGAAAATAAAATCAAAAAACCGCTCGCCGAGGAAATACTCTTTGGCAAACTCAAGAAAGGTGGTAAGGTGGTGGTGAGCTTCGATAATGCGGGCTTGCGGTTTACCTTCGCCCCGCTGAAAGAGCAGGAGCTCACCTATTAAGGCATATGCTACTGGATGAAACTCACCACCCTTTTCTTCACCGTCATCTTTATTGAAGGTTATGTCGTTCTCGCCACGGAATTGCTGGCTATCCGCCAGCTTATCCCCTTTGTTGGCAGCGGAACGGAAACCATCGCCATCGTCATCGCCGCCGTATTACTGCCGCTGGCGATAGGGTATTTTGTCGGCGGGCGCTATAAGCCCAGGATGGTACGGGGCACACAGGTCACCGTGCGGGAAAAACTTATCCGCAACCTCATCAACGCCTCGCTGATCCTCACCTTCGGCCTTTCTTACCTCATTCTTGAACTTTTCTTCAGCCTCCTCTCCGGTGCAGGCATTACGCACCGAGTGGCGCAGGCAGCCATTTATTCCCTGCTTTTCCTGGTATACCCTGTATTCCTGCTGGGGCAGACCGTTCCGCTCGTCAGCAATTACTTCTCGCGCCATAAACTTTCGGAAGCCACTGGCAAGATGCTCTTCGCCTCCACCGTGGGATCCTTCTGCGGTTCCATCATATCCACACTCATATTGATGACCACGATCGGTGTCCACAACACAGTGATTGTGAATATCGGGTTCCTGGTCGCGGTGGTTTTTCTGCTGAGCAAGCACATCGTCGGCGTAAACAATATACTGATGCTCTGTGTGCTTGGGGTGGCTGCAGTGCTTAATAACGGCACAAGCCTCTCACGTACCATGCATATGATCGGGGATAATAATTATAATACCATCATGGTCACGGAAAAAGACAACGCCCGCACATTGATTCTCAACAGAAGCAGCTCGGCGAAATACACTGAAAAAATGGAGGAGAGACATCCTCACCTGCAATATATCGAAAATAACTTCATCAAACCCATAGCAGGCGCATCGCCCCCTAAATCCATACTGGTTATCGGAGCGGGCGGCTTCATGCTGGGGCTGGAAGACACGACCAATGATTATACGTTCGTAGATATAGACAAAACCCTCAAAGCCGTAGCTGAAGATCATTTCCTGAAGCGGAAACTCGGAGCCAACAAGCATTTTGTCCCCGAACCAGGGGAAGTGTTCCTGCTCCACAACACACGGAAATACGACCTCATTTTCCTGGATGCATATACCAATATGCACGCCCTGCCCCCGCAGCTTATTACGGAAGAATTTTTTACCCATGTGAAGAACGCGCTGGCTACGGATGGCATATTCCTCGCCAATGTCATCTCCAGCCCCAATTTCAGTACGCGCTTCAGCTACAAGATTGATAATACGCTAGAATCCGTGTTCCCCCACATTTCCCGCCAGATCATCCCCTATGAAGGCTCTTTCAATGCATGGAATAATAGCTCAAGTGCCAAGAATGCCGTGAACCTTATTTATAGCTACTTTCATAAAAAACAGACAGATGGGATATATACCATTGATAAGAATAATTATTTCCTCGATCATTAGTCATCTTTACCATGCGTTTTGCAGCAAAAAACGCCCCGTTTCAAATTATTTATGCACTTTGTCACGAAACTGTAACAAAGCACCTGTAGTGTGTGAGGTGGAAGTAATCCATATTACTAAAACCTAACCTTAAACTTTGGAGAGTTCATTATGATTAAAACTTTTTCTTCTAAGCGTTATGCGCTGGTTGCCGCTCTGGCAGCACTGGTAGTAATGCTTCCGGACATGGCCGCTGCATCTGCAACCGCTGGTCTCGAAAACGGCGTGTGCACCATCGTTAACCTGCTGACCGGCAAAATCGGTCGTACGATTGCCACCGTCGGTATCATCTTCCTCGGCATCGGTGCTTTCTTCGGCAAGGTGAACTGGGGTCTGGCGATCATCGTATCGATCGGCGTAATGGGCATCTTCGGTGCGGCAGCTATTGCCAGCCAGCTCGGTTCTTCGGTCGGCAGCTCTGGCGACACCTGCAGCGTGTAATAAGTCAAACTACCGCAGGCGCAAGCCTGCAACGGGGAGAGGCCGCTTGCAAAAGCGGCCTCTTTCTTTTTGCGCAGAATGGCAGAATACGGGATATTCGACAGAGGGCTGCGCGCCCATTGCATCCCCATCAACCTGCGTTTATAGTGCATCCATGCCGATTACGCGGACAGAACTTGAATCCCTGCTGTGCGGAAGTTTTCCGGAAGCACGTGTAACGCTGGAAGACCTTGCCGGTGATAACGATCACTGGTCGGTGACGATTGCGTCGCCGTTGTTCCAGGGAAAATCGCGCCTTGAGCAGCACCGCATGGTGCAGGAAGCGGTGAACGGCAGAAATATTCACGCGCTGGCAATAAAAACTGTTTCCCTCACATAATTTACCGCTACAAAACCTGAAAACCCATGAGGCATCATATGACCGCAGAACCCCAGGCCTTCACCGCAATCCGTAATGCCATCACCGGCAATGATGCCGTGCTCTTCATGAAGGGCACACGGGATTTTCCGCAATGCGGGTTTTCCGCCACAGTGGTACAGGTGCTGAACCAGCTCCACGTGCCGTTCAAGGATGTGAACGTGCTGGCCGATGCGGAACTGCGGGAGGCCATCAAGCAATTTTCCAACTGGCCGACCATTCCGCAACTTTACCTTAAAGGCGAGTTTATCGGTGGGTGCGACATCGTGCGCGAGATGTACCAGTCCGGGGAATTGCAGACCCTCCTCACGGAAAAGGGCATCGCGGCGGCGGCATAATGGGCGTTATTTTATCCAACAACGCCATCCGTGTCGGGCTGCTGGGCGGCTCGTTCAACCCTGCGCATGAGGGACATCTGCATATCAGCCTGGAGGCACTGCGGCGGCTGGGGTTGCATCAGGTGTGGTGGCTGGTAACGCCGCAAAATCCGCTGAAACCGCCAGAAACGCTTGCTCCGCTTGAACAGCGCGTGGAAAGTGCCCGCCGCATCGCCCACGGACACACGCGGATTATCGTCACCGATATGGAACGCGCGCTCGGAACCATCTACACTTGCGATACCCTCGAAATCCTGCAGCAGCGTTGCCCGCGCACCCGCTTTGTGTGGCTGATGGGCGCGGATAACCTGATCCAGTTCCACCGCTGGCATCGCTGGCAGGAGATTTTCCGGCGGATTCCTGTTGCAATTTTCGACCGCAGCCCGTTTACTTACGAAGCACTGGTCAGCGAAGCGGTAATGCGTTTCGGGCAATTCCGGGTGAACCAGCGGCGCGGCCTGAACCTGCCGCTGATGGATGCGCCCGCGTGGAGTTATATGCACATTATCCCCAACCTGGCTTCCTCCACGCTGCTGCGCGAGGAAACCGATTGGTTGAAACCAGAGAAACCACATCGCAAGAAAAAATAACCAAGGAACCGCCATGCATTTCAGCCCAAGCCAGAATGAGAAAATCATCCTCCACGCGCTCCAGCACGGCAACGCCACGGATGAATCCGCCTCCATGAATGCCGCCGAGCTGCGCGAACGCTGCGCCGCCGCCGGGCTTGCCAACCACAGCGCATTCGAGTTCGCCGTGATGAACCTGATTGACCACGACCTCATAGAATATGAAATGGACGACGATCTGCAGGCCTCACAGTTCTGGCTGCTGGATTCCGGTATGTAGATTATCCCACTTTCCTTAACGCTCTATTAACCATTCCCGTGCTAGACTTGCGGCATTGTAACTCCGCACGGAAAAATATGTATGGCGCAAGAGCCTTTCGATGAACTGCTGCAGGCCGTGGAAAGCGGTGATCTTGCCGTGCTCGATACTACGCTCGAACGCCTCGGACGGTTTGAATATAGCGACAATCCCGACAGATCTGCAAAGCATACCAATGCGCATTGGGCCATTCGCACGGCCATTGAAGCGGATCGCGTCGATATGCTGGATAGCCTGCTGGCGCATACGGACGGCATCGAACTTTCCTCTGTCCTGCAAAGGGCGGGCTGCAGTGACAGATATCCCCTTCGCCCGGAAATGATCGAACATCTTATTGATTCGGAATATTTCGCCGATTTCGTGCGCGATGCAGGATCACGCTATTATCCCCATGATCTGGCATCGCGCCCTGAAGATGTTTCCGGCCTTCTTGAAAAAATGCTGGAAAAAGCCAATGACACAGCGGGCGATGATCCACAGCGGCAGGCTTCCCTCCAGGGGAAAAACAACCATGCGCTAGACGGCGCAGCCCATCACGGTCACGCAAACAATCTGGCCACGCTGATACCGCACGCGGATGAAGAAGCCCTGGCGGAAAATCTGGTGAGCCTCGCGAAATCGGGCTGGAATCAGCTGGATAAAGACGCCCGTACCATGCCGCAGAAAGTCGCAATGCTGCTCGATAGCGTCACCGATCCGGAGGCACATAAGAAAGCACTGCTGGGTGCTTCCGAACGCGGACTTTCCACAGTAGTGGAGGTGCTGTTCGAGCGCATGGAAGATCAAGCCCTGCGCAACAAGGCATTGCTCACCGCCGCCAGCCATCTGGAAGGCGACAGCAGAGTGAAAGACATGGCCACCCCGAACGTCAAAACCATGCTCAGGGAAGCGCAATGGAGCGACGAAACGCTTCTCGCCGCCCTCGAAAAATCCATTGATGTGGGCCGGGTGGAAACCATGAGCGACCTTGCGGCGGCTGCCAGAGCGCAGGACAGCGGCGAGCGGCGCATCATCAACACGCCCACGTCGGATGATTCCACGCTGCTGATTCACGCCGCGAAATATCCCGGCCCCAAGAAAGCGCTCGCGATGGCAAGCCTGCTGGCGAAAGAAGGTGCTTCCCCCAAAATGGATAGCCACGGAGAGAACCCCATTGATATTCTCACCGAACGCAAGCACGGGGAGCATCAGGTCGTGCGGCATCTGGAATCCATGCTGGGAAACCGAACGGAAGGCCGCGCAGGCCGCCACAGTGGAAACGGCGCGGCTCCACGCGATGGCGAACGGCCTCCGCGAAATAACGGCGGCACTTCAGGGTGCAGGCCTGGAGGGGGACACCTTAGCCACCGTGCTGGTCGCCATGCTCCAGCCCAAGCAACTGGAGGCCGCATCTTCGGATGTGCATCCCAAACAGTTGGCAGAATCAAGCGCAGCCCCGGAACACGGCAAACGCCGGAAATAATCCGGCCTGTTTTCCTCCCCCGCAATTCCCATTGACGAAGCCGCCATCCCGCGCCATAACTCCGCCGTACACGGAGAATGGAATATATTATATGCTTGATCTTCCCCCGCCGCAGGCACTGCTGTTCGATTGGCAGAACACGCTCGCATCCACGATGGACGCACTCTATAACGCGGTAGACGATACGCTTACCCTGCTCAAGCCGCAACACGGGCTGGCCGATAACGAACTTGGCCGCTATGTGAAGCGTCATCACCGCCTGCCGAAGGAAGTGCGCGCGGAGAAGAAAATGTCGCGCACAGATCTTTTCCGCATGATTTTTGTGGATGAGAACGCGCGCGAGGCAACAAGCGACACGTTCAACGAATGCTACCGCAACCATTTCAAGGATGTCCACGCGCTCGACGACGCCATCGAGCCGATGCTGAAGAATTTTCGGAAACGCGGGATAAAACTCGGTATCGTTTCCAACCGCGCGCGGGCGTTCATCAACCACGAACTCGCCGCGATGGGGTGGGATAAATTGTTCGATACCGTCATCGCCGCCGGGGACGGCTGCCCGAAAAAACCCTCACCCGAACCAATGCTGATCGCGTTGCGCCACCTCGGCATGAAGCCCGGCAGGCACATCTGGTTCATGGGCGACGGCAAAAGCGACATCCAGTGTGGCTGCGCTGCCGGAGTCGCCACGGTGTTCTATAACTTCGCAGGCTGGACGATGCAGGAGCTGAACGAAATGTTCCCCGTCGCCTCTGAAGTGCGCCCCGACCGCATCGTGCAGGATTTCGAGGAGTTCCAGGAACTGGTGGACGGGCTGCGGTAGTTTCGTGATAAAAGAATACCGTCCTGCGAAGGCAGAGGCGGGAGGGCGTAAAAAATCAAATCAGGAATTCTCCGGTAATGCACTGGAATCCAACCATGATTCCTGCATCAAAAATAGTTGCTCTCCGCATTCCGCGCCTGTCCGCCTGTCAACAGGGTTTTTTGAAAAAAACTGCATAAAAACTGTTTACGCTGGAATCAATTTGCGTAAAGTTGTCTTCCCTGCCAGATCAGGGTGGCCTGTTTCAATCAAGGTTACGTTTCACGGGAGAGATGCCGCCGCATCAACCAGTAGGTCGCAAACTGGTGAAGGTTGTGTGCACCCTGCCGTAATAACGGGTTGGTACATAATGGGTTAGGCATATAGTTGGGTAGGCATACACGGGGTTAGAGGGAGAGAGTACCACAATGGCGAACTACGCCGCATCAGATGCCATCCTGCCAGAGATGGGGATCAGGCATATTTCCGCGTCGGAGGCCTGGGCAATGCTGGAAGAAATTTCCAACACGAAGTCGGTGGCCGGTACAACGCTGGTAGATGTCCGCACCCCCCAGGAATGGGAACGCGGCGTTCCCGATCTTTCCATGCTCCACAATAAAAACACTCTCCTTCAGCTAAGCTGGCGCACCCTGCCCGCGATGGAAATCAATCCCGCGTTCGGGAAGGATTTTTCCGCGCGCGCGGCGGAGCGTGAGACACCGCTGCTATTCCTGTGTAAAGCAGGCGGGCGTTCGTTCGAGGCCGCGTGCGCGATGTCTGCGATAGGCTACACGCAGTGTTACAATATTATCGGTGGATTTGAAGACGAAGCCGGATGGAAAGCAACCCCTCTTCCCTGGAGAAAATAGTGAATATGGCTCAAGCACGTTCCGAGGAAACCCCATCCGCAAGCGCAGCGTGGCAGCGTGTCGCCGCAAAACTGCGCTTCACGCACGGCGAGGCCACCTACAATAGCTGGATCAAGCCGATGCGGGCGGAAGGCATCGAAGGCACGGAAGTGCAGATCAGCGTCCCCACGCGCTTCATGCGGGATTGGGTGCTCTCCCATTACGCCGCAGACCTGCTGCGTTTCTGGCACGAGGAAAACAGCACGATCCTGAGCGTGAACGTGCGCGTGAAGGGCAACGTCCCGCCCCACCAGATCACTGAGGGGCACGAGCAGGCCATTACCGGCATTTCCAATGTGCCCGCCACACAGGCCGAGGAATTCCCCCGCGCGGGCGGCGCAAGCCTGCACTCTTTAAGTGCCCGTCTTGATCCGCGCTTCACCTTCGAGAGCTTCGTGGTCGGCCCCACCAACCAGCTTGCTTTTGAGGCCGCACGCAGCATTGCAGAAGCGCGGAGCATCATCCCCGGCAGCAACCCGCTGTTCCTTTACGGCGGCGTGGGCTTGGGAAAAACGCACCTGATGCAAGCCATCGCGCAACACATCAAGCAGCACAATCCCTCGCGCAAGGTGATTTACCTTTCAGCGGAAGAATTCATGTACCAGTTCATCCAGGCCATCCAACGGAAGGACGTGGTTTCGTTCAAGGAATTTTTCCGCTCCGTGGATGTGCTGATGGTGGACGACATCCAGTTCATCTGCGGCAAGAACAGTACGCAGGAGGAATTCTTCCACACTTTCAACGAGCTGGTGGATAGCAAGAAGCAGCTCATCCTCTCCGGCGACCGCTCGCCTTCCGATCTGGACGGCATGGAGGATCGCATCAAATCCCGCCTCGGCTGGGGGCTGGTGGCGGATATTAACTCCACCACCTACGAACTCCGGCTGGGAATCCTCCAGTCGAAAGTCGAGCGCATGGCCGCGCCTGTGCCGCAGGATGTGCTGGAATTCCTCGCCGGGAAAATCACCTCCAACGTGCGGGAACTGGAAGGCGCGCTCAACAAGGTGGTGGCGCACGCCAGCCTGATGAAGCAGGACATCACGCTCGATACCACACGTGCCATCCTGCGCGATCTGCTCCGCTGCAACGAAAAATCCATCACCATCGAGGACATCAAGCAAACGGTGGCGGATCATCATGCCATCCGGCTTTCGGATATGCACTCCGCCCGCCGCGCGCGCAACATCGCCCGCCCACGCCAGATCGCCATGTACCTTTCCAAGAAGCTGACCTCGTGCAGCCTGCCGGAAATTGGTCGCAAGTTCGGCGGGAAGGATCACACCACCGTCATCCACGCGGTACGCAAGGTGGAGGAACTCTGCGGGCAGGATAAGGATTTCCGCGAGAACGTGGAACTCCTGCTGCGCTCGCTGCAGGGGTAGTCGCGCCCAACAAGGAAAACACTTACCACTTGTGCTTGCTCCTTGCACTATAAAAGCAGATGCGCACGAAAATAACGGATCATCCCTATCTCTTCCTGGCTCTGCTCGCAGTGCTGTTCATTCTGCCTGCAGTGCTTATCGGCCTGCCGCAAACCGCCGATTCGCGTTTTCATATCATCTGGTCGCAGGAATTCTCATATGAATTCTGGCGCGGACATTTTTACCCGCGCTGGCTCTCCCGCATGAACTCCGGGTGCGGAGATCCCGCTTTCTTTTATTATTATCCGCTTCCCTATTACCTTAGCTCCCTGTTTTCCTTCACCGGCAACTGGGGAACGGAAGGGTGGTATCCGCTGGTGCTGGCCATCACTGTTGCGCTCATCCTCATGGGCATTGCCTGCCACCGCTGGCTTTCCTCGCTGATGCGCAATAAAACCGCCTGCCTGTGCGGAGCGGCACTTTATATGTTCTCGCCTTCTTCCATCACTTTCATCTATATGCCGGTGGCGTATTCCCATCTGACAGGGCTGATTTTTCTGCCGTTGCTTCTGCTGGCAGCGCAGAAAATCGTGCAAGGCGCGCACGGTGCTATCGCATTTTTCGCACTGATGCTGGCCGGGCTTGATACCGCAAGCATCACCTACGCCGTTTCTGCGGCATGGCTTCCCGTCCTCTATTGCCTGTTCTATGGCTGGAGGGAGAAAAAACTTGCCGCAACCCTGCCGAAACTTGGCCTGGCCGTGCTGCTTGGCACTGCCCTTGCAGCCATTTATCTTGTCCCGCTGTGGGAATTGCGTCCCTATAGCCAGGGTACAGGAACTTCTGATCTTACATCCGGCCCTTATTATTTCGCCAATAATTTTCTCTTTGGATGGTCTTCGTGGACGGGTGTCATGAAAACCACGCTGGTCATCCAAAGCATGGAACATCTTTATATAGTGCTGATGATCTTCTGGCTGGCTTACCGGATACGGCATTTTTATCCGGCCTCTTTCCGAAACACGATTTTATTCTGGAGCGTGGCCGGCATGGGGATTTTTCTGATGGAAACGCCGCTGTCCCGCCTGATCTGGAACCACGTTCCGATGCTTCACGTCCTGCAATTTCCCGGACGCTTCGGGGACAACCTTTTCCCGATTATGCTCGCCCTGTTTACAGCATGGTATCTTGCCGGAAAATCCGGCACACGCATTTTTTCCTCCTTCATTGCAATCATGATGTTATTGATATTGCTCTGCCCCTGGGCAATCACGCTGTCGAAACACTATGTTATACCGGACGACCTGAAAGCAAACCCCCTCGCACAATTCAGGCGCGTCCCGTTCGATCAGTTCTTTCCTACATCCGTACAGCCGGAATGGCTTGGTCTCGCGCCTGCAGAAACACTGGATGCGCTGTGCAAACGTAAAATCCATTTGGAAAAAGGTGCGGCAGAAGTGACCATCACCGAGTGGCACTCCCGCCATATCAGGTTCCGGGTGAAAGCGGAAACGGAAAGCTCCATTACCGTGTCGCAATTCTCCTTCCCCGGCTGGGCGGCACGGGATGCGGCACATCCGGAAATCACTTACCCTATCACGCTTTCCCCTGAAGGTGCAGGGCTGATGACCGTCACCGTTCCGCCGGGCGAACATCTGGTGCGGCTGGAACTGGAAACCCTGCCTCCGGAGCATTATGGAGCGATAATTTCCGCCGCTGCACTCTGCATTCTCCTGGGAATGTTGGCATACTCCCGAAAACGCGGAGAACGCCAGGAACATGACCTTACGGCCTAGTTGCAAAACACCTCACTAAACCCGTTGCAAAGCCTTTGTAGCTGTTCTATAAAATAGAGATAATAATGGATAGTATCAGCCCGGAGAGTAGCAGCATGAACGCCGCCACTGCAAAACATCATCAGGAATTCCCCATTAAGCTCACCATTGAGCGTTCCGTTCTGCTGAAATCGCTTTCGCGGCTGCAGAGCATCGTCGAGAAGCGGAATACCATCCCGATCCTCGCCAACATCAAGCTGGATGCGAAGGATAACAGCCTCCAGCTCACCGCTACGGATATGGATCTGGTGGCGATGGAGACCATTCCCGCGCAGGTTTCGGCAGGCGGCGCGCTCACCGTTCCGGCGCAGACTTTCCACGACATCGTGCGCAAGCTGCCGGATGGCGCGCAGGTTGCGCTGGATACAGATACCTCCTCCGCACAGCTTATCGTGAAGGCGGGCAAGGCCGAATTCAAGCTCTCTTATCTGCCGGCGGATGATTTCCCGGTGATGTCCGAGGGCAAGCTCACGCACACCTTCACCCTCCCCGCGAAAGAATGTGTGCGGCTCATCGAAAAATGCCGCTTCGCCATGTCGGCAGAGGAAACGCGTTATTATCTGAACGGCGTATATTTCCACGTGGCGGAAGGCAAAGGCGGCCAGCAATTGAAAGCCGTTTCCACGGACGGCCATCGGCTCGCGCGCATTGAAGCACCGCTGCCGGAGGGCGCAGCCGGGATGCCGGGTATTATCATCCCGCGAAAAACGGTGAACGAACTCAGTAAAATTCTGGGTGAGCAGGGAAACGAGGTGGAAATCTCGCTTTCGGAAACAAAAATCCGCTTCGCTTCCGGTAATGTAGTGCTGCTTTCCAAGCTGGTGGATGGAACTTTCCCGGATTACCAGCGCGTGATCCCCTCTGCGAACAACAAGATCATGGAAGTAGGGACAAAGCAGTTTTCCTCAGCGGTGGATCGTGTTTCCACCATTGCAACCGACCGCACACGCGGCATCAAGTTCGCCCTTGGCAACGGGCTGCTTACCCTCTCCGCGCAGAGCCAGGAAGCCGGTTCCGCTACCGAGGAACTGGAAGTGACCTACAGCGCAGAACCGCTTGAAATCGGTTTCAATTCACGCTATGTGCTGGAAATGATGGGGCAACTTGAGGGCGATACGGCGCAGTTCGTATTCTCGGATTCCAACGCCCCCGCGCTGGTGAGCGACCCTTCGGATGTCACGGCACTCTACGTCATCATGCCGATGCGGGTTTAGTATCAATCGCGCTCCTGTATTTTTGGTTGCATCCCCCCCTTCTTCTACAAGTTTTTTTCGGGCATTCGCGCTGCCGGAAATTCCTTTTTGAATCAAATGATTATCATTATTAACTGCTTGCCCGCAGGCACGTGCGGCGGCATCCGCTCTAGGTGCACTGCAACATAACGCTTGCTTTTCCTATTGTTTCATGTAGAAATCCCCCTGTGGGTGTTCAGGAAAAAATTGCGGATAGGATAGAAGATCATGGCTGGCGGAAGAAACACGGGATTTTTCCCTCGACGAGCCAGGCTCTATGCTGCTGCGGTTCTGGTGTTTTCCTTCACCTCGGAACTGGCTTCCGCACAGGCTCAGGTCACCGCATCGCTGCAACCCACAACGTACCAGCAGCCCACACAGCCTCTGGCCAATCCCCAACCCGCATATGTTTACCGACAACCTGAAGCGCAGCAGCCGCAAGCCGCTGCACCACCCGTCCCCCAAGCTGCAGCACAGCCTGCCCCCGCCGCACAACCCGCTCCTTACCCTTATTACCTCCCCTATAATTATTACCAGCAATACCAGCCGGCGGATAACGATGAATCCTATCAGGAACCGACGGATCGCCGCCCGGCCAACCCTCAGAATGCTACGGGCACATCCGCGCCTGCAGTCCAACCATCGGCTGTTTACGCTCCTTATCCCAACCCGGCTCCGCAGGCGGATAATCCACCGCCATCCCGGCCTCAATACCAACAACCTGCCCCCGCCGCGCCGCAGCGGCAGGCGCAGGCTGTGCCTTATCCGCAGCAGCAACCCGCCGCGCCGCAGGATAACGACAGCACCTATAAATACCGGACAACGGATCATTTCTATGATCCGATCTATGATTACTAGACCTTGAGCCTCGCCCAGGTTTATGATGACAATATTTCACCATCCCGAACTTGTTATGGCATATGCCGACTGGAACTTTCCCTTGCCGTTTTCTGCTGGTGGCACTTGCGCTGTGCCTGCCGCTGCAAGCCTGCGGGAGAATTGGCGGTGAGCATCTCTTTTATGGCAAATATGCGGTAATCAACACGTCCAGCCCGGATTTCCCCTATCCGCCCAATGCGGATTATTACCGGAACCCCACAGATAACGATACCACCTATACCCCGCCGAAAACCCCGGTTCCACCCGACCGGAGAGCGCATCCGGAACTCGACCCCCGCTACGCCAACCCAACGGATAACGATACGGATTATGTCGCGCCCCGGCATCTGGAGGAATATTACCCGCTCGTGCCGCTTGAGCCTCAGAAAAAAGGCTTCCTGAAGAAGGCTGGTGGCGGCAAAAAGAATGATTACACGCGCGGCGTTTATGAATCCTTCCCCACGGATAACGTCATCCCCTATCAGGATAATGATGCGACCTATTCGCCGTATTACGATAATTAAGGGGTTGGATTTTTGAATCCGAGAGCAAGCACATACATCTCGGCGGAATCCACCCGGCTGGCGGCTGGCTTGATGTGCTTCACGGTGCGGAAATGCTGTTTCATCGTGGCAAGCATCGCGTGCTCCGTTCCGCCCTGCAGCACCTTGGCGAGGAACGCGCCATCCGGAGCCAGCCATTGCAGCGCGAACTCCAGTGCCAGCTCGCACAGGCGCATGATGCGGATGTGATCCGTCTGCGTATGGCCGGTAGCGGAAGCGGCCATATCGCTCATCACCAGGTTCGCTTTTTTGCCGCCGAGCATAGCCTCCAGCTTCCGCAGCACATCTTCCTCCTCAAAATCTCCCAGCAGCAGTTCCGCGCCGGAGACAGGCTCCATCTCCTGAAAATCCAGCCCGATGATTCTGCCCCTGCCCTTCAATTCCTGTACGGCCACCTGTGTCCAGCTTCCGGGAGCAGCACCCAGATCCACCACCAGCGCACCCGGCATGAGGATCGGATGTTTTTCATTGATCTCCAGCAATTTATAGGCCGCGCGGCTGCGATAGCCCTCCTCCTTCGCGCGCCGCACGAAGGGATCGTTAAGCTGCCGCGAAAGCCACCGCTGCTGCGAAGTTGTCCGCCCGCGCGCCGTTTTCACCCGCACGTGCTTCCCGCGCGAACCGCCGGTACTTTTCCCTGAAGATTTTTTAGTCATCTGCTGCCATTATTTCCCGCCCGAAATCACACTGCCGATCTGGAATATCGGCATATACATCGCCACGATGATGAAGCCCACCGTGATGCCCATGAACACGATCATGATCGGCTCCAGCATTTCGGTGAGGCGTTCCACCACCATATCGAATTCCTCCTCGTAATAATGGGCGATGGCGGCGAACATCTCGTCCATATTGCCGGTTTCCTCGCCCACCGCAATCATCTGCGAGAAGGTGGCGGGGAACACCTTGTGCCCCGCGTAGAGTTCGGAGAGGTTCTTGCCTTCGGAGATGCCCTGTTTCACCTGTATCAGTGCCTCCTTATAGATCAGGTTGCTGACGATGCTTGCGATAATATCCAGCGATTCCAGCACCGGCACACCCGCCGCCGAGAGGTTCCCTTCCACCATCGCAATTTTGGAGAGCACGGACATTTTGATGACTTCCCCGAAAATGGGGAGTTGCAACGCCTTCGCGTGGAGTTTCCGGCGGAGGTTGATGTTGTGCTTCACCAGGTAGCGGAAGCCCATCACCACCAGCACCACCGCGACCGCAACCGTTCCGCCCTTGGCGGGATTGCGCACGAACTCGCTGACGGCGATGATCATCTGCGTCGGCACGGGCAGATCGTGCCCCATCGAGGAAAAGAGCTTCTGGAACACCGGAACCACCTTGATCATCATCACGAGGATCACGCAGAACGCCACGGTCATCAGCACAATCGGATAAATCAGCGCGCCCTTCACCTTGGAACGTATTTTCTCTGTTTTTTCAATATGAACCACCAGACGCTTCAGGAACAGGGTGAGCTTTCCGCTTTCCTCGCCCGCGCGCAGCAGGTTGATGTAGATGGTGTCGAACACCTGGGGATGGGCGGAGAATGCGTCCGAGAGCGTACTGCCCGCCTCCACCGTGCGGAGTATCTGGGAAATCACCTGCCTGAAGTGCTTGTTCTCCGCCTGATCCACGAGCATATGCAGTGTTTTGAGGATGGGCAATCCCGCTTCCACCATCGTGGCGAATTTCTTGCTGAAAATCATCAGCTCGCGGCTTTTGATTTTCCGCGCCTTATAGGGCTTCTCCGCAGCGGCGGCCTGCTCCACCCCCTCCTCGCCGGATTCCTGCACTTCCTCCACGCCGAGCAGGATGATTCCGCGCGCCAGCAATTGCTGCATCACCTCCTCGCGTGATCCGGCTTCCACTTCCGCGCCGCAATGCTCCCCGCCTTCTATGCCCTGCCACCGGAAAATCGCCATTACGTTACTCCATCATCAATATGCGCTGGAACTCGGCCACGGTGATGATACCGTCGCGGATGAGCTGCCTGCCGGTTTCCTGCATCGGACGGAAGCCCTGCTTCATGGCGATTTCCTTCATTTCCGCTTCGGATTTCCCGCCCAGTATCGCCTCTTTGAGCAGCGGTGTAACCGGCAGAATTTCATGAATCGCCCGCCGCCCGCGCACGCCTGTATCCATACACACGTCGCAGCCCTTGCCACGGTAAGTCACCAGCGTTTTCGCCTCCTCCTCCGAAAAACCGATCATCAGCAGACGGTCGCGGGTATAGGATTCGTCCACCTCCTTGCACTGCTTGCAGATCACCCGCGCGAGGCGTTGCGCCACGATCAGGTTCAGCGCGGAGGAAATAAGGTACGCCGGAATCCCCATGTTGATGAGGCGCATGATGGTTCCCGGCGCATCGTTGGTATGCAATGTGCTGAGCACAAGATGCCCAGTGAGAGCGGCTTTCATGGCGATGTCGCTGGTTTCCTTGTCGCGGATTTCACCCACCATGATCACTTCCGGATCCTGCCGCAGGAAGGAGCGCAGCGCGGCGGAAAACGTCAGCCCGATATTCTCGCGCACCTGCACCTGGCCGATGCCGCTGAAATCATATTCCACCGGGTCTTCCGCCGTCAGGATATTCGTGCCAACCTGGTTCAGTTCCTTCAGCACGGCGTAAAGCGAGGTGGATTTACCGCTCCCGGTCGGCCCCGTCACCAGCACCATGCCCTGCGGCGAGTGGATCGCCTTGCGGAAATTGGCGAGATCGTTGGGGGTCAGCCCCAGCTCGTCCAGCTTGAAATTGGCGGCGGCGGGGTCGAGGATTCGCATCACGATACGCTCGCCGTACACGGTCGGCAGCGAGGAAACGCGAATATCAATGGTTTTGTCGCCCACATCGCAGGTGATCGCGCCGTCCTGCGGCAGGCGGCGTTCGGAAATATCCAGCGAGGCCATGATCTTGATGCGCGTCGCCACGGCGGAATAATTATAGGTCAGGAATTCATTGTAGATTTCCATTTCCTGCAACACGCCGTGCAGGCGGAACCTCACGCGCGCGGAGTCGCGGAACGCCTCCAGGTGGATGTCGCTTACGCCGAGCATCACCGCCTCGCTCATCACGCCGTTGACGAAATCAATCACCTCGGAGCCGGATTCCGCACCTTTCGTGCTCCGCACCGGTTCATCCGCGTCAGCACCCCTGCTTTTGGCGGGGCGTATCCTGTCCCCAGCGGGCGGCGGGGGCGGCATGGGCACGGTCGCCTGCACCGGCACGTGCAGGAACATCTCCATGCTTTTTTCCAGATCGGAGAGGGTCATCACCAGCGTTTCAACGGAATAGCCCGTCATCATCCGCACGTCGTTCACGCTGCTGAGTGCGTTGGGGTCGGCGATGGCGACGGTCAGGCTGCCCTGCTGGAGCTTCAGCGGCAGGATGCGGTTCTGCCGGATGAATTCCTCCGGGAGCGTTTCCGTGAGTGAGCGGTCAACCTCCCCCTGCACTCCGGCAAGCCGGACATTGTACAGCGAGGCGAGCTTGTTGGCGATGGCATCTTCCGTCACCTTCCGCTGTTCCAGAAGGCGCGCCACCACGCCGATACGTGCGGATTTGGCAGCCGCAGCTTCCTCCTGGTAGGTTTTTTTATCCACCAGTCCGTTTTCCCGGATAAAATCTCCAAGCAGCAGATCGGTTTCTTTAGGGAGTATGGGCATAATGTGGTTGCTAGTCGTTAGTCATTAGTTGCCAGCCATTGGTTCGTGACCGCTAACGACTAACGACTAACGGCCAACGACTACCCTTCTACAGCACGTGCGGCGAAATGAATATCATAAGTTCCTTGCGCGTATCTTTCTTGGAATCGCGGCGGAACAGGTGGCCGATGCCCGGAAGATCGCCCAGCCCCGGAACCTGATCCGCGCTATCCGTTTTCCCCTCCGAATAAATCCCACCGATAACAACGATGGATTGATCCCTGGTCACCAGGCTGGTACGGATTTCGCTTTTGGTGATGGGCGGGTTCTGCTTGGAGGTATCCGCCGTATCCTTATTCACCGCGATGGTAAGCTGCATATTACCATCCCCCACGATGCTGGGCGTTACCGCCAGTCGCAGCCCCGCTTCCTTGAACTGTATCTGTGTGCCCTCCTGCGATACGGTTTCGTAGGGAACCTCGTCGCCCTGGAAGATTACCGCTTCCTGGTTATCCAGCGTGAACACGCGCGGGTTGGAGATCACCTTGCTGAGTCCCTGCGCTTCCATTGCGGTAAGCTCCAGCTTTAACTGGCTGGAACTGCCGATGCCGCCCAGGAAACCGATGCCTCCGAACGGGGTGGTGACGGCGAGATTGCTCGCCAGCCCGGTGGAATCCCCCAGCGTCACGCCGTTGGCGATGCTCCCCGCAACGCCGCCGACGCGCACGTTGACAGGCTTGCCGTTATTATCCACGAACACATCGCTGCCATCCACCCCCAGGCGCGCACCCAGCGCGTGCTGGAAATCATCCGAGACTTCCACGATGAACGCCTCGATGAACACCTGTTTGGTGCGGGTGTCGGTTTCCTTGATGACCTTGCTGATGAGTTCCATCTCCGCCTTGTGCGCCTTCACGATGATCTGGTTCATCCGCTCGTCCACGGTGATTTCCGCCTGCGCACCGGGAATGCTGCTTGCTGAGGAAGCCGCACCCTTGGCATCCTTGCCGCCGATGCCGAGCACCCCTTCCAGCATGATTTTTGCCTTATCCGGCTTGGTATAATAGAGCTTGAAAATTTCGGTGTACACAGGCTCCGCCGCCTTGGCGAGCAGCATCGCCTGCTGCTGGGTTTCGCGCCGCTTGCGGTCGAATTCCTCAAGCTGCATCAGAGTGTCCTGGTTGTGGATGCGGATGATGCTGGATTTATCATCCACGTGCTTGGCCATTTTCTTCACCTGCAGCACGGAATCCAGCGCGCTCGTCCACGGCACGTTGTTGAGCTGCGCCGTCACGCTGCCCTGCACCTCGTCCGAGACCAGCAGGTTCATGCCCGTGATGCGCGAGAACATCTGCGCGAAGGTGCGGATGTCCATATTATCCACGTTGAGATCAATGGAAAAAGTCGGGGATTCGTCCTTGCCGTGCATGGTCACATAATCCAGCGATTCCTCCCGGTTGATCTGTTTGCGGGCTTTATCGTGCCGCGTTCCGTCCTTGCTGGTATCCACCATCGGCCCATAGCCAATATCCTTTTCCGATCGGGTTCCGCTCTGCGTGATGAATTTTCCCTTGTCCATCAGGCTTTCCTGCTCGATGAGCGGATCCTTGAAGGCCGGTTTTTCGTGGTGCGCGCACGATCCCGCCAGCACGGTTACGCAAAGCATCAGAAGGAAATTACTGAGCCGTTTCATGAGCATTCTCCATCTTGTTGCTTACCATCATATCCACCGTGCTTTCGCCGATGCGCACCGTGATTCCCTCGCGCTTGATTTCTTCCACCACGCCGTTTTCCTTGCCGAGCTTATCGCCTTTGGTGAGGAAATAATCCCGTCCGTCCTTGCCGCGCACCACCGCCAGCGATTCCTTGGGTGCGATCACGATGCCCACCAGCCGGTAGCTTGCGACCGGGAAGTTCATCTGCGCGTGCATGGTGTCGTCGCCCTCCGCCGAGGGAGCCGCAATGCTTGACCCCTGCGAGGCACTGTAGGGCACGAACGGATCCCGGTCATCCGCCGTGAACGCCGCTCCCGGAATCATGGCAAGGCAGAGTGCCGCCGCCGTCAGAAAAAATTTATTGCCCATATGCCAGTGCCTCCTCAATGGGTTTTTTGTCAATCGCATAATCTGTCACCGTCATTTTGATGGTAATGACTCCCGGCACGGATTGCCCCTTGCCGCCGGTATTCAGTTCGATGGTTTCCGCTTTTATGCCCAGCATGGGCTTTTCCTGTGCGAGCTTCTCCCGGAACCGGAGGAAATCCGGATATTTTCCCTGGAGTTCCACGTTCGCCGTTTTTTCCGTCACCGCGCTTTTGGAGGTAGCCGCGCCCTCCGCCGCTTTGCCCTCTGCCGCCTTAATGGTGAGCACCGTCAGGCTATCGGCCATTGCGATGGAGCTGATGGAATTATAAAGCTCCTCCAGGTTTCCGGTATCCCCAAACCAGCCCAGCACTTCTTTGTAGTGCTTGCCGGAATCCGTAAGTTTTTTGGTGAGCGTTTCTTTCTGCGTTTTCATCGTGACGAGTTGCGCCTGCATATCATGGATTTTCTGGAGTTTTTCCTGCTGTTCCCCCAGGGTTTTATGGTGTGGCAGGTAGTAGAATTTCACATACCCGGCTGCGACAAGCACCGCCGCCGCCGCCAGCAGCAATCCCTTCGGGAGAGCTTTCGCACCACCCGCCGCCTTGCCGGAAACAGCGGATTTTTTCGCTTTTCCGCGCTGCTTTCCGCCGGAGGAAGCACCGCCCCCCGCCTTTTTCCTGCCGAGCAAGCCTTTGAAGATCGCGCCGATGTCCATATCAAGATTAATGCCCACCTGATCCCTCCCTGGCTGCCGGTTTATCCGCCGTTTTCTTCACCTCCGGCTTCTTTTTTCCTCAGGCATTTTCGCCAGCAGACATTCCAGCGAGAAGGTTTTGAGCATTTCGGATTGCGCGTTCTCATGCACGGCCTGCATGGTTTTCAGCGCAACCTTGGAGAATTCCGGGCTGCCGTCCAGCGCGCGGATGAAATCCAGGATGCTCTGGTCGTCCATTGCCTTGCCCGACATCTCCAGATGGTTCGGTGGGGTAAACACCATCTTATCCAGCCACACACCGTAAGGAATCGCCGCGCTGGTGCGCTTGTAGGCATCCAGCAGCGGGGATTGGTTGGAAGGATTTTCCTTGTGCATTTTTTCCAGTGTTTCCAGATTCTTGACCGTAGTATTTAACTTATCAGTTTTAGCCTTGTCCTGCGTATATTCCCCTTCCACGTGTGCGAGTGCCACCAGTTCTGCCTGCCGCGACCTGCCCTGCAGATAGAGTATGCCGGTCATCACCACGATGGCCAGCACCACCGCCGCCACGAATGCGGAAACTCCCAGTTTTGAAATCACCTTGGCGCGCTGTTCCGCCGCGTAGGATTTCGCCTGAAGCAGCAGGTTCACATGGTCGGTGCGATCCGCCTCCGAAGGCTTGCTCACAATGTTGAGCGAGCGCGCCGCAAGCCCCATCGCCACCGCCCACGCCGTGCTGTTTTCCTCCCCGCCCATTCTGAGGGAAAGCTCCTTCGGACACTCAACGTGTGCGAAGAAATCATATTCCGATATTTTGTAATCCTGGAGGTTTTCCGCCAGTGCCACAAGAAATCCTCCCACCGATTTGATAGCGGAGGCCAGATGAATCCGCTGCACCGGAGTGCCGTCATGCTTCACCGCATGGCGCGAGAGTATCTGCTTCACCTGCGCCGCGAAACGCTGGGCAAATTC
>JAHFPR010000069.1 GCA_023269645.1 Alphaproteobacteria bacterium
CCATGCCAGCACCTGCACCTGCGGGTAATCCACTTTGCCCGTGCCGAGGAGCGGCAGGGATTTCACCGTGCGGATAACGCGCGGGATGCCGAGTTCCCCAACGCCTTCCGCCCGCGCATATTCCAGCAGTTTCTCGCGCGTCGCTCCGGAAAAACTCGTCACCAGCACAATCTGCTCGCCCTTCTTTTGATCGGGGAGTGCCACCGCTGCATGGTGATATTCCGGCCACAGGCGCGCGGCCAGCACCTCCACCGCCGCGAGCGAAACCATTTCACCCCCTACCTTGGCGAAGCGTTTGGCGCGGCCACGGATAATCATATAGCCTTCCTCGTCCAGCGTCACAATGTCGCCCGTGTCATACCAGCCATCTTCCGGCTGAAGCAGCGCGCCGGGATGCTCCGCCCGCAGATACCCCTTCATCACATTCGGCCCGCGCACCATCAGCCTGCCTCCCTCCGCAATACCCTCCATCTTTTCCAGGCGATATTCGATGCCCGGCAGCAGCCTCCCCACTGTTCCGGATTTATGGTGCATCGGCGTGTTGATAGTGATGCCGGGCGAGGTTTCCGTCGCACCATAGCCCTCCAGAATGCGGATGCCGAACCGCTCCGCAAAAATATTCCGCGTTTCATCTTTCAGACGCTCCGCGCCCGCGATCACATAGCGCAGGCTGTAGAAATCGTAGGGATGGGCGAAGCGCACATAGCCGGAGAGGAAGGTATCCGTGCCGAACAGCAGGGTCGCGTTGGTATCGTAGACCAGCTCCGGCACGATGCGGTAATGCAGCGGGTTCGGATAGAAAAACGTCCGGATTCCCGCCAGCACAGGCAGCAGCGTCGCGCCTGTCAGCCCGAAGGAATGGAACATCGGCAGGGCGTTGAACACTTTATCCGTCGGCCCGAAATCAATGCGCGCGGCAAGCTGGTAGCGGTTGGCCTGGATGTTGGCGTGGGAGAGCACCACCCCCTTGGGCACACCTTCCGAGCCGGAGGTAAACAGTACCACGGCGGGTTCCTCCGGCTGCGGTATGCCTTCGCGCTTATAGCACCGGGAGGCGAAACAACTTCCCACTATACCGCGCAGTTTATCCTGCCATGTTATTTCCTTCCGCACGTCTTCCAGATACACCAGCCGCACCCCCGCGCCCGTGATGGCTTCCGCCAGTGCCTCCAGTTTCCCCAGAGCGATAAACCGTCGGGAAGTAACGACTGTTTTCAGCCGCGCCACTTCGCAGGCAGCCAGAATATTCCTTGCGCCGGTAGAATAATTCAGCATCGCCGGAACGCGGCTTTGCGATTGCAGCGCGAAGAACGTCACCAGCGTACCCACGGCGTTGGGGAGCAGCACACCTACCATTTCCGCCCTCTCCGTTATCGTGCGCAACGCCTTCCCCAGCACCAGGCTCCGCGTGATGAGCGCGTTATAGGAAAGCGGCTGGCGGTCGCTATCCTCCGCGATAAGATGACCGCCACCATGAATTGCGCGCGCCTCCAGCAGCGAGGCATAAAGCGTGGCATGGCGCGGGGAGGTATCGAACATCATCTCCGCCATCAAATCATAAAGCCTGCGCCCGGCGACCACACGCCGCTTGCGGCCACGCAATTCCTCCGGCACATCGAAGCGGCGGGGCGGCAGGATATTCAGCGTGATTTTCGGGAACAGGCGGATGCGCACCTTGCCCTTCAGCCGCGAGAACGGCGTATATTGCGCGCCATCAATCCGCACAGGCAGCAGCATCGCGCCGGATTTATCCGCGATCATCCCCGGCCCCTCATACACTTTCATCAGCGAGCCGGTGACCGTGATCCGCCCCTCCGGAAAAATCACACATTTTTTGTCCGATTTCAGTTCATGGATAATGCCTTTCGCCGCCATCGGATTGGTGGGATCGAGCGGAAAAGTTTTCACGAACAGCAGCAGCGGCTTCACCCACCAGCGTCTTGCAATATGCGTGTTGATGGCGAAAACCGGCGGTTCCGGAAGGAACAGGGAAAGCAGCACAGCGTCGAGGAACGAAAGATGGTTCGCCACGATCAGCACCCGCGCGCCCGCCTCGGTGAAATGCGCAGTGCCGCGCACTTCCACGCGGTAGAGAAGGCGTAGTAAAAATCGTGCGGCATTACGAAGCATAGTCATTCCCTTTTTTGCGAGTCGTGAGTCTTGTGGATTCACAAAACTCATGACTCACGACTCACACTATATTTCCTTATCAGCAACGCCACCGGCAAATTCAGCAACCCGACCGCCAGAAACACCTGCGTGATGCCGTATCCCAGCGTCACCATGCCGAGTGTGCCTAACGCGGCAATCACCATAAACAGCGCGTTGAAAATATTGTTGGCCGCCGTGATGCGCGCGCGGTGGGCGGGTTCGGTACGCACCTGCATCAGCGTGTAGAGTGGCACAACGTATATGCCGCCGCACACCGCGATCATCAGCAGGCTCCCCAGCGCAAGCCAGTGCAGCGGATGCGCCAGAAATTCGGCAGCCCCCATGAGATCGCACGGTGCAGGCTGCGCGATGAACATCATCGCTCCGCCCATCCCGCACGTATCGGCGGCAGTGCTTGCAAGCACCAGCACCATCGCGAACACCGCCATGCCGAGCGCACCGCGAGGGGCGTAGGCAGCACTGGGTTTTCCTTTCAATAAGCGATTACACAGCAGTGACCCGGCCACGATGCCGATGGAGAAAACCACCAGGAACAGCGTCACCACTTCCGCGTTGCCGTGGAAATTCTCCTTGGCGAAAGTCGGGAATTGCGCGACAAACACAGCCCCCACCAGCCAGAACCACGAAATGCCCAGGATGATCCGGAACACCTCCCGATGCGCGCGCGCATCGCGCAGTACGTTGATGGTGGCACGCGCGATGTTCCACTCCACGTGGATGGCCGCATCGCCAGAAGGCGCGCGGGGAATCGCAAAACTCACCGCCCAGCCCAGTGCCGCGATCAGCAGTGCCAGCGCGGATACCGCCTCCGTGCCGCTATCCCGCATCACCAGCAACCCGCCCGTCATCGTGCCCAGCAGAATCGCAAGGAACGTGCCCGCCTCAATCAGCCCGTTGCCGCCGATAAGCTCGTCCTTCTTCAAATGCGTGGGCAGGATACTATATTTCAGTGGGCCGAAAAAAGCGGCCACCGTCCCCAGCAGAAAAAGCACCCCCATCAGCAGGGTAAGATTTTCCATAAACAACGCCCCGGCGGCAATCCCCATCACCACAATTTCCATAAACTTGACGATGCGGATGAGCCTTGCTTTTTCGTATTTATCCGCAAGCTGACCCGCCGTCGCCGAGAAGATGAAAAACGGCAAAATGAACAGCCCGCTGGCCAGCGTCACCATCGTTTTTGCATCCACCCCTGCGGTAGCCGCAATCCGGTACGTCATCAGCACCACCAGCGCGTTCTTGAACAGGTTATCATTGAACGCGTTAAGGAACTGCACCAGAAAAAGCGGCAGAAACCTACGTTTTTTCAGAAGCTGTGCTGTGGGCTGCATGATTCACCACGCCGCAGCACAGAGGTTAAACACTGTCATCTTACCACGCTTCTTCATTAGGGTTTTCCCCTGTTATGGGCATCTTCCTTTTGCCATGCATTATTCAGCAGTGCATTATTCTTGCACGGCTGCACCCTTTAATGTATAACATATAATTATACACTGTACAATAATAATTGTACAGTGTTCATAATTATTCTGGTGAAGGGATAGGGCGGGCGGAACGCCCCTGCCCGCCTCTCCGACAATTGAAGGCGGACAAAATCATTGTTGTTTCCCCCGGAAAAAGGTAGCGTAGTTGCATGATTGAAGTTTCTCACATTGTCTTTGAGTATCCTGGCAAGCGGGCACTGAAAGATGTTTCTTTCAGCATCGCGGCGGGGAGCGTCACCGCGCTGGTGGGGCCGAACGGCGCGGGGAAAACCACGCTGATGCGCTGCATCGCCGCGCTCGACGAACCTTTCTCCGGGGATGTGATGGTGGACGGCATCAACGTGCGCGAACAGCCGCGCGAGGTGCACCGCCGCATTGGCTACCTCTCGGATTTCTTCGGGTTGTACGATGATCTCACCGTATCCCAATGCCTGACCTTCATCGCACGGATTCATCAGCTTCCCGAAACCGGATTACCTGAAAAAGTTTTGCAAACCGCTGGATTGCTTGGCTTGCAGGATTATTTCCATGTCAAGGCGGGGACACTTTCACGCGGGCTGCGGCAGCGGCTCGGCATTGCGCAGGCGATTATCCACGCGCCGAAAGTGCTGCTGCTGGATGAACCCGCCTCCGGCCTTGATCCGGAAGCGCGCATCAGTCTTTCCCGGCTTTTCCTCTCGCTCCGCGACCAGGGGATGACGCTGGTGATTTCCTCCCACATTCTCTCCGAGCTTGAAGATTACTGCACGGATATGCTGCTGCTGCGCGACGGCAAAGTGCAGGAATACCGCTCTGCGCATCCGGCGAGCGGCGCGGAGGAAGCCGGAACCCTTGTCATCACCTTCTGCGAACCAGCGGGGCGTTTCGGCAAGGAGCTTGCAAAAATAGATGGCCTCGGCAATGCGCGCATCGAAGGCAACACCCTCGAATGCGCCATTGCGGGCGGCGATGCGGAGCGTCACGAACTGCTGAAAGTGCTGCTCAAGCACAAGCTGCCCGTGTGCGGCTTTACCGTAAAAAAGAAGCGGCTTCAGGATATTTATATGGATTTCGCGCAGGAAAAGGGGAAATAGGCGATGCGGCTCAATCCGGAAATACAACGCTATCTCTGGCAGGATTTCTCGCTGCACCGTACCATCGCCATGCCCTCCGTGCTGCTGGCAGTGGTGCTGCTGGCCTCGCTGATACATGGTGCGACTGTAGCGATTGTCGGCGCGACAGGGTTTTACGTACTGGTGTTTTTCTGGGGCGGGTCGCAGGCCGCCAATGCAGTCATTGAGGAAATCAACACCAGCACCTGGGATAATTACCGGCTTTCGCCCGTTTCCCCGTGGGCACTCTGTTTCGGGAAGCTCTTTGGCGCACCGCTTTTTTCCTGGTATGGCGGGCTGATGGCACTGGGGATTTATGTCATCGCCTCGCTGATGTATCGCCCCGATCTTCTGCCCGGTATTCCGGTTCCGCCCGTAGAGATTTTCTATAACGTGCTGCTGATGGTGGCCTCCGCCCTGCTCTGCCATGCCGTGGCCATGCTCACGAGTATGCAGACGTTGCAGCTCCGCACCCGCTCCAGCCGATTTAATTCCGTCGCCTACCTTATTTGCGGGCTGGTGGCATCGCACATTTTCTTTTCCTTGCGACAGGCCACCATGCTGCTGGAAATCGGCAAAATCAACAAAATCCCAAACATGAGCCTGAACTGGTTTGGCATGACGATCGGCCTGGATAATTTCATGCTGTGCTCGCTGTTGCTGTTCCTGGGGTGGACGCTCATCGGCCTTGTTCGCACCATGCGTGAGGAACTGAAAATCCGCAATGTGCCGTGGGTATGGGCACTTTTCCTGCTGTTCCTGATGGTCTATTGCAGCGGCTTCGCATATGGCGACCCTGCGCTCTGGAAAGATACGCGCAACTTTGCAAAAATCCTGCATTTGCTTGCCCCCCGGAATTTCGGCATCGCGTTCTTCATCGCCCTGGGTGCGACCTACGCGGTGATTTTCACGGATGTGCTGAGCGTCACGCGCTACCGGATGCTGTGCTATTACGCGGGGAAAAAGAACTGGCTGAAAACCGGCCAGCTTACGCCGCGCTGGGTGGTTTCCCTCGCGCTCGCGCTGCTGGCGGGGCTGGCGATGATCGCCACGAACGGTGAAGATGCCGGGCGCACCGCGCTGATGGTGATCGGGCTTCTGTTGTTCCTGTTGCGGGATATGTGCATTCTGCATTTCTTCCTGTTCGCGCCGAACACCCGCCGCGCCCATATGGCCACGATGTTCTATCTGGCGGTGCTTTACGGCCTGCTTCCCGGAATTCTCGGCGCGATGCGCCTGGAGCATGGCGTGCTGTTCTTCCTTCCCTACTACAAGGAAGATGCGAATCTGCTGAACCTTATCCCGGCACTGCTGCAACTCGGCATCGCGGGTGCGCTGCTGCTGCACCGCTGGCAGCGCATGAACAAGGCGGTAGCGGGGTAGAATTTACCTACCTTTCCAACCGTCATGCCCCTGGAATTTGCTTCGCAGATTCAGGCAATGACGGCATGACAACGCTCTATAGTGTTTCCAAATAATATTCTTACAGAATATTATTTGGCATACGCTGCCTCCGGCGCGGAAAACCAACTCTTTCGGAGTTGGTTTTCATAGTCATACCCGATAAAAATGTAAGATTTTTATCTGGTATGACTATAACAAAAAACCCCCTCCCTGAATAGGGAGGGGGCGATATTCTTCGATTCAAACTTATAGTAGACTAAGCGGCGCGGCGGCTTTCACTGCCACGGCGGCGGTTACCTTTGTAACTGAAATTCCGGTTGCCGCCGCCCGGTTTCTGCTGGGAACGCCCGCCCTCGGAGGGGCGGCGACTTTCCTGCGGAGCACCGGGATTGATGAGACGCTGGATGGCGCGCCATTTATCACCATCCTGCGGCGTGATGAGGCAGATCGCCGAACCTTCCGCTCCGGCACGCGCGGTACGGCCAATGCGGTGGATGTAATCTTCCGGGCATTGCGGCAGATCATAATTGATGACGTGCTCAATATGCGGAATATCCAGGCCGCGCGAGGCGATGTCTGTCGCCACCAGGATGCGGTGCTCGCGGTCGCGGAACCCCTGGATAACACGGTCGCGCTTGCTCTGGCGCAGGTCGCCGTGGATGGCTTCCGCACTATGCTTGATCTGGGAGAGCTTGCGCGCAAGTTTATCCGCACCCCATTTCGTCTTGACGAAAATGATGATGGAACCCGTGCGCGTATCCAGCTGTTTCAGCAACTGGTTATACTTGTCCGCGTCAGTCGTATGGATAACTTCCTGAGTGATTTTCGCAAGGGGCGTGGTGGTCGAACCCACCGAAATGCGCACCGGATCGTTCAGGTATTTCTGCGAAAGCCGGACGATGTCTGCCGGAAGCGTCGCAGAGAACATCAGCGTCTGCCGCACTTTCGGCAGGAACTTCACGATCTTCTCGATCTGCACACCGAAACCCATATCGAGCATCCGGTCGGTTTCATCGAGCACGAGGAAGGTGGTATCGTGCAGCATCAATGTGCCGCGCGAGAGATGGTCGTTGATACGCCCCGGCGTACCGACGATAATCCGGGCGCGGGCGCGGAGCTGCTGGATCTGCCTCGGCATGGATTCGCCGCCGATGAGCAGTGCCGTGCGGATGGGGCTGTTCTTGCCGAGCATCTGGGTGATGGCATCCAGCACCTGCACCGCGAGTTCGCGGGTGGGGGTGAGCACCATCGCCGATCCGCGCGGCGAAGCGAGCAGTTTAGCAATGAGGGGAATGGCGAAAGCACCCGTTTTGCCCGTGCCCGTCTGGGCGGAACCGAGGATGTCTTTGCCTTCAAGCGCGAGCGGGATGGCCTGTGCCTGGATGGGGGTGGGGGCAGTGAATTTCATCCGCTCAAGCGATTGGATGATCGGCTGGGGCAAGCCCAGCGAATTAAAGTTTTCCATGGTATGTCCTTATGCGCAAGCGCATAGGATACTCGTTGCGGAACACCCGCCGCGAGCCACTACCACTTGCAATTAAATTAATATACTCCGCCGCGAGCGGCAGAATGCGACGGGATTGGATTCCCTTGATTGCGCCGCAAGCGGCGGAGAATCCAATCCCTGACGAATAACAAAACGTAAAATACTGCCTGAAACTAGGCAGCGTTTGCGTTCAGCAGCTTCAAATTGGCAGCCGAGGTTTTGCCCTTGTTCGTGGCAAGCTCATAGCTGACGCGCTGACCTTCGTTGAGGGTCTGGATGCCTGCGCGTTCCAGTGCACTGATGTGCACGAATACGTCGCTGCTGCCCTGATCCGGCTGGATGAAGCCGAAGCCCTTTGCAGGGTTAAACCATTTTACAGTACCTGTAGCCATAGTCGTAGTCTCCTTAAAACAAACATTGAAACCGTTTCACCATGAAACGGCGATAAAGAGTCCTGATCCGAACGCGGTGTTCGGCCACTCTTTAGATCAAACGCTGTAAGGATCGACTTATGGGAAGATCGTTATGTATCCCGCTGGGATACGCTACCATATAATTTCCGGCAGCCGGCAAATGCAAAGAGATACCAAAACTCAAGGGGAACTATACAGCATAACGGCTGGAAGTCAAGGGGAATCTTTGAACCGGAGCGGAAGCGGGGGATTTCCGGGAAGATGTGGGAGAATATCGGGAATGGCAGGAGAATAAAATAACCGCCGAGAAAAGGAAACAAGAAAGAGGAGAAGCTGCTTAGCTTTTCCAAAATCAAGTTCCCAAATCTCGACGGCGGCAAGGTCTAGAAGACAATGCCTTGTTGCGTTAGGTCGTAGCAGGTGTTGATCCTAACCCGTTCTTACCAGTATTCGCCAAGCCAATCACACTTGAAGAAAACAAGCCCACACATAACGAGTAGATCTTGTTTGGGTCTCCGAGTATGCTGACAACTTCGGACTCCCATGAAGTGATGGTGGGTAGTTTTCCTTGTGCTACCAGAGACGATGCGGCCGTCTTGTATAAGTTGTACGCATCTTGGTAGTACTCAGCCACACAACAACTCATGGGGTTTGGGGTTTGAACGGCTTGACCTGCTGCACGACAAGCATCAACCGCAGACCAGACCATACAGCAATTGTCGAATGCTGAAGTTCCGGAGAGGCTGTCGCATTGGGCGGCTCGTGACGGTGTGGCGGGATTGCAAAACGGTTGTGTTACTGCAATTGATCCCGTTGAACCGCCTGTTCCGTTGTTTTTAGCACCACCAGTTCCAGTTGGACTAGAACTCGTAGAACCTCCAACGTCAGAACCTGAACCACCCACACTCGCCGAACTTTCTTGAGGATCGACGCCTGGGGGAGGAGCTCCGCACGCAAACAGACCAAATAGACACACACTAACGACCAAACGAACAAAATGATGAGAAATCGTCATCATAATCATATCCACCTTTCTTACGAGGGGTGAATGGGGGTGTGCTCGAAAGAGACAGCCCGCAAACACCGAAATTCTTTTGCTGGCATCTCTGTCTTACACTCAAATCTGGGTTTTTTTGAACCTCAAACTATTATCTACATCTACCTACTTTCTGTTTCGGGATGTACACGGGCAAAAAAGCACGTATAGAGAAAAAGATCTCAAGAAACAGATTCATCATACACCACCGATAGTTAATACTTCGTTAACGAGGCGATGATTGTTTGTGGTTTTTTTGCATCGGTGGGAAAACTGTGCGCACCGCGCTGCTTTTGTTCTAAAAAGGGGCGGTTATCCGAAAAATGGGGAGTGTCGGGAT
>JAHFPR010000070.1 GCA_023269645.1 Alphaproteobacteria bacterium
ATACCGTCTGCATCCAGGGTGAAGGTTACTTCGATAATCGCGGCTCCGGCCAGCATCGAGGGGATATTTTTCAACTCGAACCGCGCCAGCGACCGACATTGATCCACCATCTCCCGCTCGCCCTGAAGCACATGGATGACCATGCCGGTCTGGCCGTCCTGATACGTGGTGAATTTCTGGGATTTCGCAGCGGGAATCGGGGTATTCCGGGGAATCAGCACTTCCACCAGCCCGCCGATGGTTTCCAGCCCCAATGAAAGCGGCGTGACATCCAGCAGCAGATTATCGGAACCCTGCGTGAGTGCCTCCGCCTGCAACGCCGCACCGATGGCCACCACTTTATCGGGATCAACGTCCGTCAGAAGTTTTTTGCCCACGAAGGCTTCCAGCTTTTCACGCACCAGGGGAACGCGGGTGGAACCGCCCACCATCACCACGCCCCGCAACGCTTCATGCGAGATACCCGCATCCGCGAGCACGTGCCGGAAAATGATCACAGTGCGTTCCACGAGGGGAAGGATGAGTTCGTTGATCTGGGTGCGGGTGAGGGTAACGCCGTCATGCCCTGAATTGCTGAAGGAAATTCTAGGGGCATCCATCTTTCCGCCTGTTCTTGTTGTGCTATGGATCGCCCTAGAATCACTACGTGATTCAGGCGATGACGGTAACTGCCACACTTCGTTTTCCGTCAAAACCTCCTTCGCCTCGCGTGCGAGCAGCTTCGCACAGCTGAGATACTCTGCAATTATATAATCGAAATCATCCCCGCCGAGGGCGGTATCGCCCCCCGTGGCCAGCACCTGGAAAATGCCTTTTTCCATCTTCAGCAGGGATACATCGAACGTCCCGCCACCGAGATCATACACCGCATAAATCCCCTCCGCTGCGTTATCCAGCCCGTAGGCAAGTGCAGCCGCCGTGGGTTCATTCACCAGCCGCAGCACTTCCAGCCCGGCCAGATGCGCGGCATCGCGCGTGGCCTGGCGCGCGGCATCGTCAAAATAGGCGGGCACGGTGATAACGGCCTTATCCACGATATTCTCAAGCTCCCGCTCCGCCTGCGCTTTGAGCGCGCGCAATATTTCCGCCGCAATCTCCACGGGCGTTATTTTTTTACCGCCAATGTCGAACGCAATCATTCCGCCTTCCGCGACTTTTGCAAATGGATAGGGATAGTGTCCCGTGATCGCTTTTGCATCCTCCGCTCCGCGCCCCATCAGCCGCTTGATAGAATGAATCGCCTGCGGATTTTTCATAGCTTTATGACCGACAGTCACTTTGCCATCTTTCCCATAACTCACTACGGAAGGAAGCAGCGCGCGCCCGTGACTATCCGGGATGATTTCCTGCGTACCACGGTTCGCAATCGCCACCAGAGAATTGGTCGTGCCGAGATCAATCCCTACCGACGCATGGTTTTCATGCGGCAATGGCGTTTCACCCGGTTCGTGGATGTCCAGCAACTTCATGTAACGCTTCCTTTCAGCTTCTTAATCCGAATTTCTTCCGCCAGTTTTTCGAGGTACTGAAACCGCAGCGCAACCTGCCCTGCACCAATAATATCTTTTGCATTAAATAATTCATTTAACATACTAATACATAATATTATTGAATCACTTATTTCTTTCTCTATCTTTACAATATCCTGAAGGGTTTTTGCCTGTTCAAATCGCTCGCGCTGCTCCATCGCCTCCATCAAAATTTCCGGTTCCGCCGCGCCTTGTTCCACACCCCGAAGCTGTAGCATATAACGCGCCCGTTTGAGGGGAGATTTCAGCAGATGGTACGCATCGTTGATGCGCGTAGCCTGCATCATGGCGCGCGCTTTTTCCTCCGCACCCCTCCCCGCGAAACGATCCGGATGCCAGGTGCGTTGCGCTGCAAAATAGGCTTGTTCAAGCTGCGCGTTATCCACGTCGAACTGCAGGGGAAGGCCGAGAAGAGAGAAGTAATCTTCAAACATGGAAACTTTCGCCGCAGCCGCACTGCCCCTTGCTGTTTGGATTACGGAAAGTAAAGCCGGATTTCAGCTTTTCCTCCACGAAATCCATCTCCGTTCCGATGAGGTACATGGCGGCCTTGGGGTCAATGAGAATCTTCACGCCCGCCGTCTCCACTACATCATCGAACTTGCCCACATCATCGGCATATTCGATGGTATAGGACAGCCCTGAGCACCCCCCCTTCTTCACGCCCACACGGATGCCAACGGAAGGCTTCCCGCGCTGCGCAAGCAGATACTCCACGCGCTTCACAGCCGCTTCGGTGATGGTGATGGGGTCTTGATGTTGCATTATTTACTCCATTTTGTCATGCCTTCGCATGACGACATCCGGAAGCCAGACCCCGGCATACGCCGGGGTGACAAACTACTGCCGCTTCTTCCTGTAATCCTCAATCGCCGCCTTGATGGCGTCTTCCGCCAGCATGGAGCAGTGAATTTTTACCGGAGGCAGGGAAAGCTCCAGCGCGATCTGGGTGTTCTTGATGCTCCCTGCTTCATCCAGCGATTTTCCCTTGATCCATTCCGTCGCCAGCGAGCTGGAGGCAATCGCCGAACCGCATCCGAAGGTTTTGAATTTTGCATCCTCGATCACGCCCGCGTCATTCACGCGGATCTGCAGTTTCATCACATCCCCGCAGGCGGGCGCGCCGACCAGCCCCGTGCCGATGTTGGCTTCCTCTTTATTAAACGAACCCACATTTCGGGGGTTCTCGTAATGGTCTATGACTTTGTTACTGTAGGCCATGTTACTTCTCCCTATTCTGTCACCCCGCACTTGTTGCGGGGTTATACTTTGTTGCTAACCCCGCAACAAGTGCGGGGTGACAAGGTCAATGCCCCGCCCACTCAATCTTGGTAATATCAATTCCCTCCTGTGCCATTTCCCACAGGGGACTCATATCGCGGAGTTTCTGGACGTTCTTTTTCACGATGTCAATTGCCCTGTCCACCTCCTCCTCCGTGGTGAAACGCCCCAGGCCGAAGCGGATGGAAGTGTGCGCAAGTTCATCGCCGATGCCCAGCGCGCGCAGCACGTAGGATGGCTCCAGGCTGGCACTGGTGCAGGCCGAACCGCTGGAAACCGCCAGTTCGCGGATTGCCATCAGCATGGATTCGCCCTCAACATACGCGAAGCTGAGATTGAGGTTGCCGGGAATGCGCCGCTCGGCATCGCCGTTGAGGAACACATCCGGGATGGCCTCCATGATGCCGCGAGAGAGCCTGGCACTTAAGGTGTGCAGCCGCGCGTTTTCCACCGCCATTTCCTTTCCCGCGATTTCCGCCGCTTTGCCGAAACCAACCACCAGCGGGGTAGGAAGCGTTCCGGAGCGGAAGCCGCGTTCCTGCCCGCCGCCGGTTAGCAGCGGTTGCAGGCGCACACGCGGGCGGCGGCGAACATACAACGCGCCGACACCCTTCGGCCCATAGATTTTGTGGGCGGAAATGCTCATCAGATCAATGTTCATTTTCTCCACGTCCAGCGGGATTTTTCCGAAAGCCTGCGCCGCGTCCGTATGGAAAAACACGCCGCGCGCCCGGCAGATTGCGCCGATTTCCTCAAGCGGCTGGATGACCCCGATTTCGTTATTCACCGCCATCACGGAAACCAGCACGGTGTTCTCCGTGATCGCGTTTTTCAGCATATCCAGATCAAGCAGTCCGTTTTTCTGCACGGGAAGATACGTGACTTCAAAACCCTCAAGCTCCAGATGACGGCAGCTATCCAGCACACATTTATGCTCCGTGGCGAGCGTGATAATATGCTTCTTTTTATCCCCGTAAAAATGCGCGATGCCCTTGATGGCGAGATTGTTGGATTCCGTTGCACCGGAGGTGAAAATAATTTCTTTCGGGCCGGCATGGATGAGATCACCCACCTGGCTGCGGGCGATTTCCACGGCATCCTCCGCCTCCCAGCCGTAAGCGTGGCTGCGCGAATGCGGATTACCGAATTTCGTGGTAAAATAGGGCAGCATCGCCTCCACCACACGCGGATCGGTGGGCGTGGTTGCCTGGTAATCCAGGTAAATCGGCATGGTGTTAGCCAATGTGCGGTTATTATTTGCGGCAGTCATCATTGCTCCTAGGCTGCTTTTTTCAGCAGTGTTTTTTCGTGGTTCCGTTTCCACACAGCGAGGAAGCGGTCAATATCGTCACGGGTCGTTTCCCTGCCGAGGCTGACGCGGATGGCACATTCCGCAAGCGGCTTTTCCACCCCCATCGCCAGCAGCACGTGCGATACCGCCACGCGCCCGGAGGAACAGGCGGAGCCACTGGAAACAGCGATTCCGGCGAGGTCGAAATTGATAAGCTGCGTCTCTCCGTTCATCCCCGGTAGCGCGATGCAGCTTGTATTGAGCAAGCGCGGCGCATGTTTTCCGAAGATGATAGCTTCGGGTGCGAGGGTAAGGATTTGAGTTTCGAGGTGGTCGCGTAATTTTTCCACGTCATTCCCGCGCAGGCGGGAATCCATCTCACCACCTGTGCAAGACTCACTATGGATTCCCGCCTGCGCGGGAATGACGATCTCTAATGCTTTCGCAAACCCTGCAATCGCCGCCACGTTCTCCGTGCCCGCGCGGTAGCCGGATTCCTGGCCGCCGCCGGTAATCTGCGCCGAAAGATGCACACCCTTCTTCACGATGAGTGCCGCCGCCCCCTGCGGTGCACCGAATTTATGGCCGGAAACCGTTATCATATCCACATTGAGCACATTGAAATCCACCGGGATTTTCCCGCACGCCTGGGAAGCATCCATATGCAGAAACCCGCCATGCGCATACACCAGCTGCGCAATCTCTGCGATGGGCTGGATGACCCCGGTTTCGTTATTAGCCAGCATCACGGATACCAGCGTTTTACCGGAAGCAGCCTTCAGCAAGGCCTCCAGTGCTTCAAGCCGCACGATGCCCTGACCATCCACCGGAATCATGGCTGCCTTGCGATCTTCCGCCGGTTTCAGCACCGAGGGATGCTCCACCGCTGAAACGGCCAGATGTTGTGCATCCCGGAACCCGCGCAGGGCGAGGTTGTTGGCCTCTGTGCCCGTCGCGGTAAAAATAATCTGCGCGCCTTCCGCATGAAGTGCCGCCGCAATGTTCGCCCGCGCCTCATCGAGAATCTGCCGCGCCGCGCGCCCGAATCCGTGCACAGAAGATGCGTTGCAGGGCTGCCGCAACACGCGCGCCATCGCCTCCGCCGCTTCCGGAAGCACCGGGGCAGTGGCATTATAATCGAGGTATGTTCTTGCTTGCGTCATATATATTCTTGTCATTCCCCGACTTTTTGTGAAGCAAAAAGTATAGGGGAATCCATACCTGCTTTATGATGGGTCGCCCTATAATCGCTACGCGATTCGGGCGATGACGGTTTTTCCACCACCACCACGCCCACCCGCTTCTCACAAACATCCGCCAGGCTCACCGAGGAAAGATAGCCCCGGATGCTATTGCTTAAACCATCCCACAAATCATGCGTCAGGCACTTCGCCCTGCCGGCCATGCAGCCGTGATTTTCATGGCTGTTGCAGCGGGTCATCTTGATTTTCTCATCCTGCGAAAGCACGATTTCCGCCACGCTCATCTTCTCCGCCGGGCGCATCAGGAGATAGCCGCCCCCCGGTCCGCGTACCGATTTCACCAGACCATCCGCCTTCAGCCGCGCGAAAATCTGCTCCAGATAGGCCTGCGTAATCTCCTGCCGCGTAGCAATGTCGGCGAGTGTCACGGGCTTATTCTGGCTGTACAACGCCAGATCCACCATCGCCATTACGGCGTATCTTCCTCTGGCTGTCAGCATCATAAAGTTTCACTCCGTTCAACGGTCAGTAGTTTGTAGTCGGTGGTCTGTAGGAAAACGCAACTTAAACTACCGACCATAGCCTACTGACTGCAGACTATTTCTCCACCCATTCTTCCGCCGTGCGGGCGATGGATTCATCTTGCTTTTCCAGTGCCTCAACCTTCCGCGAAAGTGCTTCTACAGTTTTCATGAGCTTATCAATCGCCACCTGGCGCGGATCGCGCGAACCATCGTCCGGTGTGCCATATGCAGAAAACGCATGATCTTTTCCGTGATGCTGAATATCTATCACCTCACCGACCACCTGCCGCGCGGGAACACCGACCATCGTGGCATCTTCCGGAACATCGCGCACCACCACGGCGTTCGATCCGATGCGCGCTCCATCACCGATTTTTATTGGCCCAAGCAGCTGCGCCCCTGAACCGACAACGACATTGCTCCCCAGTTGCGGATGGCGTATGCCCGGTTTCGCAGACCTTCCGCCAAGCGTCACGCCGTGATATATCGTCACACCATCCCCGATGCTCGCCGTTTCACCAATCACCACCCCCATGCCGTGGTCAATGAAGAACCGCTTGCCAATAGTCGCGCCGGGGTGAATCTCGATGCCCGTCAGGAACCTGGCAATTTGTGAAATCCAGCGCGCCAGCAGCCTGAAATGCCGCTGCCACAGAAAATGCGAGGTACGGTATAGCATCAGCGCATGGAACCCCGGATAGCACAGCACGATCTCCAGCCGGGAGCGCGCCGCCGGATCGCGGTCAAAAAAGGAATCAATTTCCGCCAGTATATTTCTCAACAGCTTCATATAATTGCACTTTACTTAGCTTTTTCATGGGTATATAGCTGTACGCCTTGATAATAATCAATTGTTCACTATATAAGTATAGGCTACTCCTATAGAATAACCAAGTAAAATAGTCAAGTATTATTACGAGTGAGTATACAAAGGAAAAAACGATGCCGGAAGTGATTTTCAATGGGCCGGAAGGCAGGCTGGAAGGACGTTACCACCATAATGGCGGGAAGGGTGCTCCGGCGGCACTGGTGCTGCATCCGCACCCCAAGCACGGCGGCACGATGAATAACAAGGTCACGTATAACCTGTATCAGGCATTCTGCGCGCACGGATTTTCCACGTTGCGCTTTAACTTCCGGGGCGTTGGCCGTTCCCAGGGCGTGTTCGACGGCGGCATCGGCGAGCTGAGCGACGCGGCAACCGCGCTGGACTGGCTGCAAACCCAGAATCCGGATGCGGCTTCGTTCTGGATTTCCGGGTTTTCCTTCGGCGGATGGCTAGCCATGCAGTTGCTGATGCGCAGGCCGGAGCTGGAGGGGTTTATCGTGGTTTCCCCGCCCGCCAATATGTATGATTTCAATTTCCTCGCCCCCTGCCCACGCTCCGGCCTCATTATTCAAGGCGATCAGGACAGCATCGTGGAGGAACCCTCCGTTTCGCAGCTTGTGAACAAGCTGGATTCGCAGCGGAATATTTCCATTGATTACCGCGTGGTGCGCGGGGCGGATCACTTTTTCCGTTCCAGCATGGATGAACTGACCGGTCACATGACGGATTATCTGGCGGATAACATCGCGGAAATCAGGAAACGCGGGCAGCTCCGGCCTGATAAAAAACGCCGCCAGATGGTGAAATCCCCGGCAGCAGATTCTTCCGCCCCGTAGTCGTCGGCAGGCTCAATTCCATCCCCTTAAGCGAGCGCACTGCAAGGAACGCGAAGGCTTCCGCCTCCAGCGCATCGCCATTAAGCCCAAGTTTTTCCACCGGCTCCACCTGCCCCAGATGATTGCGAAGCTGCCGCATCATCTCGCGGTTATGCCGCCCGCCGCCCGCGACATACCACGCACACGGAGATTGCGGGAACAGCTTCGCGCCCGCCGCGATAGTAGAAACGGTGAATGCGGTCAGCGTCGCCGCGCCATCTTCCAGCGAAAGTCCCTCGACAGAGGTAAGTGAAAACGCATTGCGATCCAGCGATTTCGGCGCAGCCTTCCGGAAATACTCATGCTGCATCAGCGCGCCGAGAATCTCCATCCGCACCTTCCCCGTAGCGGCAATGCGCCCGCCCTCATCGTAAAGTTTTCCGGTGTGCCTTCGCACCCAGTCATTGATCAGTGCATTGCCGGAGCCGGTATCGAACGCTAAAATGGATGATGGATGATGGATGATGGATGATGGATTTTCTTGTTCTCCACTCCCTGCTCCCGGCTCCCTGCTCTCCCCGACATATGTCACATTCGCCACTCCACCGATGTTGAGCATCGCTATCGGTTTCGGCAGGTTCCGCACCAACGCCGCATGGTATAGCGGCACGAGCGGCGCGCCCTGCCCACCCGCCTTCACATCCGCCGTGCGAAAATCATTGATAACGTCAATCCCGGAAAGCTCCGCCAGCAGTGCCCCGTCGCCGATCTGCCAGGTGAGTCCGCGCTCCGGTGCGTGGGCGATGGTCTGCCCGTGGAAACCGATGACATCCACATCCTTCGCCCGCATTTTTGCCTGCACCAGAAGCTTTTTTACCGCCCGGGCATGGAGCAGCGTGATTTCCCGCTCCAGCACACGCGCCAGCTCCTTATCCTGGCTTTTGAGCAGCGCATGGAGCCGTTCCTGCAGTTCCGGACTATAGGGGAGCGTCAGAAAATGCCCGGTATTCCGCACTTCTACGCCATCCGTGCAGAGAATAGCGGCATCAATCCCGTCCAGCGATGTGCCGCTCATCAAGCCGAGTGCGGTAAGCATTTCGTTACTCGTTACTCGTTACTCGTTAATCGTTAATCGTTTAGCCCATTAACTATTAACGAATAACGGCTTTGTTGATTTCCCCGTTCTTTTACCATATACCACACCAGATGACCAGCACAGAGCACATTTTCCACTCGGAATTCCTGAAGGTAATGCAGGCGCGCGGCTACATCGCCGATTGCACCGACCGCACCGGGCTGGACGCGCTGCTGGCCGAGTGCGAAAAACAGAAGAAACCGCTCGTCGCCTATATCGGGTTCGATTGCACCGCGCCGAGCCTCCATGTGGGTTCGCTGGTTCAAATCATGATTCTGCGGCGTTTGCAGCAATGCGGACACAAGCCCATCGTGTTGATGGGGGGTGCGACCACCAAAATCGGCGATCCCTCCGGCAAGGATGAATCCCGCAAACTGCTGACGGACGCGGAGATTGAGGCGAATAAGGATTCTATCAAAAGGGTGTTCGGAAAATTCCTGGCGTTTGAGGATACTTTTAATGCGGCCACCACCCACGCCTTCATGGTTGATAACGCGGATTGGCTGAGCGGCATCAATTACATCAATTTCCTGCGCGATTACGGGCGGCATTTCTCGGTGAATAAAATGCTCTCCCGCGAGAGTGTGAAGCTGCGGCTGGAGCGCGAATCCCACCTCAGCTTCCTTGAGTTCAATTACATGATTATGCAGGCGTT
>JAHFPR010000071.1:0-1698 GCA_023269645.1 Alphaproteobacteria bacterium
GGCAATGCGGAAACGGGCGCGGGGCGGAAGGTGAATGTGGAGTATGTTTCCGCCAACCCCACCGGCCCCATGCATATCGGCCACGCGCGCGGTGCGGTGGTGGGGGATGTGCTGGCCTTGCTGCTCATCAAGGCGGGTTTTGATGTCACCCGCGAATATTACATCAACGATGCGGGTGCGCAGGTGGAGAAACTGGCGCGCTCGGCGTATCTTCGCTACCGCGAAGCGTGCGGGGAGGCCATCGGCGAAATTCCCGAAGGGCTGTATCCCGGCGACTATTTGAAGGTGGCGGGCGAATCGTTCCGCGAACAGCATGATCGGCGATACCTTAATGTTCCGGAAGCGGAATGGATGCCGATACTCAAGCCGTTTGCGGTGGATACCATGATGGTGCTCATCCGCCGCGATCTGGCGGAACTGGGTATCGCGCATGATGTATTCACCTCCGAGCGGGCACTCATCGAACGCGGCGCGGTGGATGCAGGCATTGCCTTTCTTGAAGCCAGGGGGCTGGTTTATCAGGGAATTCTGGAAGCACCCAAGGGCAAAGCCCCGGAGGATTGGGAGCCGCGCGCGCAGACGCTTTTCCGCGCTGGTCAGTTCGGTGACGATACCGACCGCCCACTCCGGAAATCGGACGGCAGCCCGACCTATTTCGCCTCCGACATTGCCTATCACCATGACAAACTCGTGCGCGGATTCACGGAGATGGTGCTGTGCCTCGGCGCGGATCACGGCGGGTATGTCAAGCGGCTGAAGGCGGCGGTGGCTGCGCTCTCCGGTGGAAAAGCAAGTCTGGATGTGCTGCTCTACCAGCTGGTGAATTTCATGGAGAACGGCGCGCCGCTCAAAATGTCCAAGCGCGCGGGAACCTACATCACCGTGCGCGATGTGGTGGAGGCGGTGGGGAAGGATGTCACGCGGTTCATCATGCTCACCCGCAAGCATAGCGAAACGCTGGATTTCGACCTGCGGAAAGTGACGGAGCAATCGAAAGACAACCCCGTATTCTATGTGCAATACGCCTATGCTCGGATTTCCTCGGTGCTGCGGCATTTCGCGGAAACCTTGCCGGATGCGGCGCGGGAGGAGCTTTCCGCGCTTTCGCCGGAAACGCTGGGGTTGCTCTCCGATCCGCGCGAACTCGCGCTCATCCGCAAGATGGCGGAATGGCCGAGGGTGGTGGAATCTGCGGCCATCGCGCGTGAGCCGCACCGCGTCGCGTTCTACCTTCAGGAGCTTGCAGGAATGCTCCACGCGCTCTGGAATGCCGGGAAGGAGCAAGAAGAATTGCGTTTCCTGATGCCGGATGCTATAGAATTAAGCAAGGCGCGCATGGCACTCATCAAGGCTTGCGCCGTCACGCTGGCTTCCGGGCTGCGTGTGATGGGCGTGGAGCCGATGGCGGAAATGTAAGGCTATGGATGATCGGATGACGGATGACCGGAAACAGCGCGATTTGATAGATTTCATGGCGGAGCAGCCTGCGCCACCCGCGCCCGCTTCTGCATCCGCCACTCCGGAGAAGCTGCCTTCGGAAGCCCCGCCCCCAACGCCGTCCCGACGCCTTGTCGCCGGGGATCCTCCCGCCTGGAAGCGTCTGGCGACGACGGGGGTCATGGTGGTGGCACTGGCGGGTGTGGGCATACTCGGCTGGCTTGCGACGGGAAGCGGGAAACACGTGATGGATCCCGCGTC
>JAHFPR010000071.1:1708-9185 GCA_023269645.1 Alphaproteobacteria bacterium
AGATCCCGGAGGCATGGCCATTCCGGATCAGGATAAAACGGTATTCAACACGATTTCCTCGCAGCCCGGCGGGCATCAGGAGGTGATTGATGTCAGCAAGGAGAAGGTTGTGCCCCCGCCGGAAGAGCCGGTGAGCCGCGATAAAATTACGCAGCTTGCGACGCCCGTTCCGGCTCCGACTGCTCCAGTTACCGCGCCTGCGCCGCAGGGCGAAGCGGGGAATGCGCCTGCACGGGAAGCGGAGCCGTCTGCTGCCGCAGACGCAGATAAAAAAGCGGCGGCACTGGCGGATCCCGCCGAAGCGAAAGCCTCCCCGGAACCTGTGGACATTGCGGATTTCGCACCGTCTGCGGAAGGGGTGGTGAAGCCGGAAACCCCCGCCACACCCGAAGCGGCTGCTGTGCCCCCGAAAAAACCGACGATTAAAATTATCAAGGTCACGCCTTCCGAAGTGGCGAGTAGCAAGCAGAAGAAAGCTGCTAAAAAGGACAAAGCCGGCACTGCTAAACCGAATGGTAAAGTGAAAAATTCCACGGAGGAAAGCAGTGTTCGCCTGCAGCTTGGATCGTTCAAAACGGAGGCGAGCCTGCTGGTGGTGTGGGAGCAGTTGCGCAAGGACTTTCCGGTGGAACTCGGCAAACTTGGGCATTCGATTGAGATCGCCGATGTGGAGGGCAAGGGTACGTTTTACCGACTTTATACCGCAAGCCTTTCGGATCAGGAAACGGCGCAGTCCATCTGCGATAAGCTCAAAGCGAAAAACCGGGGGTGCTTCCTTGCCAAATAAGCTCCCTGCTGCTTCCGGCGCGGCTATTTTCGGCTGCGCGGGATTAAGCCTTTCGCGCCGGGAACAGGCACTTTTCCGCCGTGTTGATCCGGTGGGGTTCATCCTGTTCAAAAGGAATATTTCGGAACCGGAACAAGTAAAAGCCCTGGTGCGGGAGATGCAATCCTGCACCCGCTCCGGCGCGTCGCTCATCCTCATTGACCAGGAGGGGGGGCGCGTGGCGCGGCTGGGGCCTCCGCACTGGCGGAAATCCCCTCCGGCGGGGAAAGTTGCTTCGGTAAATCCGGCGAATGCCGCGCGCGCTATGTGGCTGCATTACCGGCTGATCGCGGCGGAACTGCATGATCTTGGCGTGAACGTGGATTGTGCGCCGATGCTCGATGTTCCCGCGCCGGGCTGCGACGCCATCATCGGCGACCGCGCTTTCGGGGATACGCCGGAGCAGGTGGCGCTGCTGGGGCGCGAGGCGTGCCGTGGGCTGCTGGCGGGAGGTGTGCTGCCGGTCATCAAGCACATCCCCGGTCATGGCCGCGCGAAGGTGGATAGCCACAAGGCACTGCCGATGGTGAGCGCCTCGTGCAAGGCGCTGGAAGCAGTGGATTTTTCTCCGTTCTGCGCGCTTTCTGCCATGCCGCTCGCCATGACGGCGCATATCACCTACACCGCTATTGATAAGGAACATTGCGCCACGCTTTCGCCCAAGGTGGTGCGGGTTATCCGGGAAACCATCGGCTTCAATGGCCTGCTGATGACGGACGATCTCTCCATGCACGCGCTTTCCGGAGATTTTGCAGAGCGTACGCGGGTTTCTCTTGCGGCGGGGTGCGATGTGGTGCTCCACTGCAACGGCGATTTCGCGGAGATGGAGGCGGTGGCGGACGCGCTTCCAGCTTTCTCCGCCGAGGGTCAGGCACGCCTCGCCCGCGCGCTCAAACTGCTGAAGAAGCCCGTAAAATTCGATGTGGCGGCAGGCTTGCGGGAATTCGAGGGGCTGGTGGGGTAGGTTTCAGGAACTCTCCTCCCCTGCCTGCGGGAGAGGAAAAACCCCTACCCCAAAACCTTCTTCACCCCCATCGCGTGGCGCATGAAGCGGCGTTTGAGCGGGGGGATGTGCTGCACGGCGGCCAGCCCCAGGGTGCGGGCGAGGCGGAGCGGGGTGAAATCATTGGAAAACAGCCGGTTGAGGCCGTCCGTCGCGGCGATCATCAGGGCACTGTCGGCCATGCGTGCGGCTTCGTAGTGTTCGAGCAGCATCGCGCCGCCGATGTCGAGGCCGAGCGAGGCCGCTTCCGTCACCTGTTCTGCAAGCTGCGCCACATCCCGCATTCCCAGATTATAGCCCTGCCCGGCGATGGGGTGGATGGCGTGCGCCGCGTCCCCGATGAGTGCCATGCGCGGCGCGGTGTAGCGCGTGGCGGTGGTGAGTGCCAGCGGATAGCTCCAGCGCGAGCCGACTACTTCCAGCACGCCCAGATAATCCCCGAAACGCTGCGCCACCTGCGCGCGGAATGCCGCCTCGTCCATTGCCAGAAAATGCGGTACGAGCGCGCGCCGCTCCGTCCACACCAGTGAGGAATGATGCTGGCTGCCCTCATCTCCTGCTATTCTACCCATCGGTAGAATAGCAAAAGGACCGGCGGGGAGGAAGCGTTCGATGGCCACCCCGCGATGCGGTTTTTCGTGCCGCACCGTGCAGACGATGGCGGTCTGTCGGTAATCGCTTTCCCGCACCTCTATTCCGGAAGCGGAACGAACATCGGAACGCCTACCATCCGCTGCTACCAGCAGCCTGCCGTTGACCGTGCGCCCGTCGGCGAGCGTCACCGCAACGCCGTGCGCATCCGCCGTATAATCGCGGAAGGAGGCGGGCGTGAGCAGGGAAATATGCGGGTTCCGCGCCAGGCCGCTCAGCAGCGCGCGGCGGATATGGCGGTTTTCCACGATATAACCCATCGGATTCTCGCCGACTTCCCGGTGGTCGTAATGCAGCCAGAGGGGCGAATCCGCATCCACGATGCGAATATCAAGAATTGCCCCGGCAGAGGAGGCGAGTTCCTCCCACAGCCCCATTCCCGCGAACATCTGCTGCGTGGCGTAGGCGAGCGCGGTGGTGCGGCCATCGAAACCCTCCTCCTGCTGGAGCGCGGGGTCGAGCGGCTCGATGACGGTGACGGAAAGGCCGGGACGCGCAGCCATCAACGCGAGTGCCATGCCCGCCAGCCCGCCGCCGCTGACGATCATATCGGTGGTTATGGAAGGTTTCTGTGTCATGGTGAAGCGACTATACCACGCGGAAAATAACGGGCAACGGGAAAACAAGGCTACCGCTGTCTGCCGCTGCCGGGTTTTCCGGGCGTTGCCGGGGGAGCCGGCTCCAGCGAGGGATGGGGGGCGTCCGGTTCGGGCGTTTTTGAAGGAGCCACCGATGCGCCGTGGTGTGTGCCCGCCTCCGGGCTGTGGTGGATATCTGCAGGCATATCGGCAGTCGCCTGGTGCAGTACGTCTGCGGGGATGCCGGAGGCCACTACGGAGGGCGCGCCCTGCCCGCCTCCCGATCCCGTTGTCCCGCCGCCACTTCCTCCGCCCCCGCCACCGGATCCGCCGGAAGAACCGGCCTTCACCTGATCCACCGCATTCAGCCACCGCCCGGCTTCTTCCGCCTTTGCGGAGGCGGCAACAAGCGCATCGTGGCCGAGTATCTGGTCGAGGCGGATTTCGGTTAGATCCGTTGCGCTGTGGGCGACCAGCTTGCCGTGCTCCAGCGAAACGACCAGCCCCGCGTGACGTGTTTCCACCTCGTGGCGCACGGCCTCCAGCATCGCTGCGTTTCTGCGGTCATTGGGGCTGGAAAGCTCGGCTTCCAGCAGGGTGAGATTCTCGCGCGCCAGGACTTTTTCCTGCATCGCGGCGACACCGTCATTATTGAGATCGAATTTATGCCGTTCCCCGTCCGCGAAATTGCCGTGGAATTCCAGCGTTTGCGGATCAATGGTGATGCCGGGATTATTCTGATCCAGCCCTTCCACCTTGCTGAAATCCATCCCGCGCATCAGCTCCTCCTGCGAGAAATGCTGCCCCTGCGCATCCAGGTTGCTGATACCAACCACGGCGGCAAGCTGCTGCCGGGTGCGCTCCAGCGGCTCCGCGCCTTCCTCGTAGAGCATTTTGCGGTGTTCACGCCCCTGTTCGTCGCGGTAGACAACCTGCAGATGGCCTTTATTCTCGTCGGAATTCCAGTCTCCGGTATTCTTTTCAAGGTGATAGCCCGTGCCGGTTGTCTTATCCTCCGGGTTTAACCCCATCATGGAGAGGAATTGTTCCTCCCGGAGGCCGGAGGCGGCGAACAGCGCGCCCACCTGGGCGGATTTCCGGAGCATCTCGCCATGTTTCTGCGCGGCATCTTCCGGAGTAGGTTCCGGCGGGCCGGGTGTTCGGGAATCCTCGGCGGATTGCCCTGCGGATCCCGGTGCTGGCATTCTGCCGTATTTGGTTTTCGGGTCGAACACGGAGTGGGCGAGCACCTCCAGATCCCTGGCGTTGGTGATGTTGAGATCAACCTCAACGATGCTCTTATCCGCCTGCTTGATTTTGAAGCCGTGGATTGTGCCGTCGCTGTCTACCTTGCATTCTGCCAGACGTTCCCCGACCAGATGCCCGATGGTTGCAAGCTCGATCTTCTGCATTTTGGGGTCGAGCTTGCTTTCCTTGCCCACCAGCCCGGTATCCTCGCCCGGCTTGCCGCCGAAGACTGCTGCCACGTGCTCCAGTGCCTTATGGAACTCCGCCCTGGTTTCGTCGTCCTTCAGGCGGTTGATGGTTTTCGCTGCGGCGTGCTCCATGTTTTCGCCGAAGATTTCGGCGCGGCTCATCTGCACTTCTTCCCAGTGGCCGAGCGCACCGCCTACTTTCTCCATCTTGGTGAAGGTCGGCTCGAAATCATCCATCCACACCTTTGCGAGCATACTGACGAAGGCGTGCATTTCCGGAAAAAGCTCCGCATCCATGCTTTTCAGAAGCTCAAGGATGGCATCCGGAGCCTTGCTGAACGGGATATAGCCTGTTTTGCTTAAGGGGCTGATGCCGCTCTGTTCATCCAGCCAGTGCAGTGCTGCCCCAGGCATTTCGGCGAGTGTTTTATAATTGTCATGACGCTGGACTTCGACCCCCATGAACGCCGCGCCAAGCCCCGCCGCCATCAATCCGACCGGCCCCCCGAACAGCAGCGCGCCGCCCAGCCCGCCCGCGAGCGCGCCCACCGCTCCGGAGGGAACATCCACTCCCACGGCGTGGCTGTCCGGATGCTGCGCCTTCGCCATGCCTTCCAGGGTGCGTTCCCGCTTGCGGAAATCATGTACCGTGGCGTGGCCGTTTTTCGGTCTGGCGGCGGCTTGTGACTGCCTGTCGCGCTCTGCTGCGGCGTTGAACTCGCCCGGCGCGGTGGACATAAGCTCAAGCTGGCTGGCGGAGATGATGTCAATGCCGGAATCGCCGTGCTGGTGATGCCCGCCGCCGTGTCCGCCGCCCTGCCCGCCGCCCTGATGTTCGTGTTCGCCCATTATGCATCCTTGTTTCTAGAGCTTTATGCCATTCTAGCACACCGAGTTTAACAAAGTGTTAAGAAGCCGGGGCATTTGAAAGAATCTTATGCTGCCGGGGTGGGGGCGGCGGCGCGATAGCGATAGGCGCGCCTGTGCGGTTCGGTGAGGGTGGCGTAACGCTGTTTCTCCGCTTCCAGCACCAGCACCCCGCCCATCCCGGCGGCGCGCGCGCAGCAGGCGAGGATACGTCCCAGGCGATGTGTTGGCCTGGCGGCGGTGAGTTTCAGTGCCAGCCGGAATTGTGTCGGCGGAAGGAGCAACGCCGTTTCCAGGCGCAACGTATGGAATTTCGCTTCCGCGAGCAGCGCGCGGAGCTGTCGGTGCGAAAACGGATGGCCATAGCCGAAGGGGGTGATTTCCCGCCGCGCCCAGATGGAGCGACGGTTCGGCACGATGATGATCAGCCTGCCCAGCGGGGTCAGTGTGCGCCAGAGTTCCTGCAGCAGTGCGAGCGGATTTTCCGTATATTCAAGCGTGTGCACGAGCAGCACCCGTTCCGCCGATTCGTCTGCGAAGGGCAGCATCGCATCGGCGGCGAGCAGGGAAAGATTGCCCCGTTCCGGCGCGCCCGCAGGCCAGGGGCACGCGCCTTGCGGGGCGGGCATCACCGCAAGGGGGAGGTTCTGCGCGGCGGCGCACATTTCGCTTAGGTAAGGCACGGCGTAACCCAGCCCCAGCACGGTGGCGCGGCTGGTATGCTCGTGGATTTCCGGCCACATCTCCCGGAGGTTCCGCCGCAGATGCTGCCGCACCACCCCGCCGAGGCTGGTGCTGTAAAATCCGCGCAGATCATCTATTCCCGGCCAGTACATTTTTTTCCTTTCGCTCCCGTGTTGGATCATAGTCATACCCGATAAAAATCTTACATTTTTATCGGGTATGACTATGAAAACCAACTCCGAAAGAGTTGGTTTTCCGCGCCGGAGGCAGCGTATGCCAAATAATATTCTGTAAGAATATTATTTGGAAACACTATGCTATCCAGCACGATGATCCTGAGATGCTACGCATCACTAAAGATGGCGGGATTCCTATCCCGCTGCTTCCTTCACTGAACTCCGGCCACCCGCTCCCCGAAAATGGCGGAACCCACCCGCACATATGTCGCGCCCAGCGTGGCGGCGATCGCGTAATCCGCGCTCATGCCCATACTGAGTTCCGGGAGGTTATGCCGCTCCGCCAGTTTTTTCAGTAGCGCAAAATGCGGCGCGGGATTCTCTCCGGCGGGGGGGATGCACATCAGCCCCGCAACGGGCAGATGGAGTTTTTCCCGGCTTAAGTCCAGCAATTCCGGCAGGTCGCGGGGAGGGATACCCGCTTTCTGCGGCTCCTCGCCCGTATTCACCTGGATGAAACAGGCGGGGCGTTTCCCCTGCCGTGCCATTTCCGCCGCCAGTGCCTCGGCGAGCCGGGGGCGATCGAGCGTTTCGATCACATCGAACAGTGCCACGGCCTCCTTCACCTTATTGGTTTGCAGGGGGCCGAGCAGGTGCAGTTCAATATCCAGGAATTTCTCCCGCAGGGCAGGCCATTTGGCGGCGGCTTCCTGCACCCTGTTTTCCCCGAAAATGCGATGTCCCTGCGCAAGAAACGGCAGGATCGCCTCCCCCGGCTGTGTTTTGCTGACGGCGACGATGTGCGGCAGGGGCGCGGATTCTACTGCCTCCGGCAGCCCGCAATCCTGCCGCGCCCGCCGCATCCGCGCCGTGATTTCTGCCAGGGATAACTTCTCGTATTCCGCCATGCCAGCCTTTCTGCGGGGTTATAAAAAGAGAGTCGCACGGAGGGGGGAAAGAGGCAATGTGTCTTTTTTGCAACATACAGCATAAAAGGAATGCCTGTTCATGGTGTTCATTGGCCAAGGGCGTTGCAATACGGTGGGTTGCGGGTATCTTCGCGCGGAGAACTAGGCGCAGGTGTGCGCACAGGAACTTGTTGGCATTGGAATACTGTTTTTAACTTTAACTCACTAGGGTAAACACCATGAAGAAGATATTGATGATGAGCACGATTCTGGTTGGCGCGGTTGCGTTTACCGGGAATGCATTTGCGGATGGCGGAGCGGCGGCGAAGCCGGTTGCGAAGAAGGCCT
>JAHFPR010000233.1 GCA_023269645.1 Alphaproteobacteria bacterium
AAGTATACACGAACGTCGCATTGAGCAATGTGATGCTTGCACCGCTCAGGTAATCACCCAGTGCCTTCTCGAAATCCTGCGCGGCTTTATCCTTTCCCGGTGCCGTATTATCGGCATTATCGCCCGATGATCTTCCGTACCATTTCCAGTTGGGTTGCTGGCCGATAAAATTCTCCAGCCGTATCGCGGGGTCGTGCAGCACGATCTCGCGCACTTTCACCGTGTTCAGCACCAGCCACAGCAGCGATGGCCGGAGTTCGATGGATTTAACGCTGAGCATATCCTGATCGTGCGCGCCCTCAAGATTTTTCAGGTGCGCGCCTTCCACCGTAAACCGGATGGTGGGGAATAATTCAAAATCCACATCGCCGTCTATGATGAATTCATGGCCTGTCATCTGCAACACCATGTCGTGCACCTGCTGCTTATATCCATGCTGGCCGGAAAGCATGATAGCCACATAAATATAGACCAGCATCACCAGGCCGGTAACAAGTGCCGCAATAAAACCCATATTCGCCCAGATAGCCTGGAGTCGCCGTGTGCGCACTTCCACATCGCGGCCAAGCAGCAGTGCCAGCGGCCACAGCAGCTTCTGCACCGCGTGATAGAAAATCGTCGCCCGCTCGACTGCCCTGTGTGTCGCCTCCCCCGCCCTGGCGCGTGCCTCCGCGCCTTTACGCCGTGCCTCCTCCTTTTTAGGATCGTAGTCTTCGTCTTCTACATAAAAGTCTTCTTCCAGATCATTGGTTTCCAGAGATTCTTCTTCGTCACCATGTTCTTCCGAACGATCATTTTCCTGTTCCTGCGCAGCGGCATCCTGCGCACTCCACACATCAGAACTCCCACCGATGACGACATCCTCCGCCGCGATGATTTCAACTTCGTATATTTCCCTGGATTTATCCTTGTGCTGCGTATCGGGAGGCGCGGCATCGGCCAGAAGCTCATCCAGCAGTTTGGCAACATCTTCATCCGTTACTATTTTTTTCTTGTCTTTATCACTTGCCATGATGCTGTGCTTTTCTGATCCTCTGCTAAGATATTACCGTGTGCGAGGCAGCGTTGATCCCGCATCACCTGCCTTTCTATTTCAATTTTATCTTATCGCATGGCTCTACTGTACAGTTAACAGGGATTTTTTACAAACTTTCTTATCGTGGCTGATTCCAGTATTGCATAAAAGACACAAAAGCACGATACTCCATTCCAGTAGCGATGCTTTGGGATTTGACATCGGCACAGACATAAAAAACATCTCCCGCGAGGGGGTTGGGGGATGCATTTCATGGGATGCTCCACCTTTTTTTGCTGCCGCCATCAGCCACTATATATAGTAGTGACACTGCAACTTGCTACAATATCTTGCAAATACCCACAGTTTTTAATAGACGGAGGCAATGTTTGTTGGTAGGGTAAAACCAAGGGTGAGGGAAGGTCGCAATCTGCGCCATACCGTTTGCTAAAATAGAGAGATGTGAGAGAGCACTGTTTCTAAAGGCCGCTTGGGGCTTTAGTAGGGGGTGGGTGTCACAAAAAAATTAGAAGGGGTCACGTTATGGTATATCGTATCAATGTGGATCGTTCGATGGACGGCCAGCTTTCCGATTTCGGCAAGGCCGTGCTGCAGGACAGATACCTCCTTCCCGATGAAAGCTATCAGGATTTATTCGCGCGCGTTGCGGGGTATTACGGCGACGATCCCGCCCACGCCCAGCGCATCTATGATTACATCAGCCGCCTGTGGTTCATGCCCGCCACGCCCATCCTTTCCAACGGCGGCACGGAACGCGGAATGCCGATTTCCTGTTTCCTCAACGAAACGGACGACAGCCTCACCGGCATCGTGAACCTGTGGACAGAGAATGTGTGGCTGGCCTCGCGCGGGGGCGGCATCGGCAGCTATTGGGGCAATCTGCGCTCCATCGGGGAATCGGTGCGCGGCAACGGTAAAACCTCCGGTGTCGTGCCGTTCATGCGTGTGCAGGATTCGCTGACGCTGGCGATTTCCCAGGGTTCACTGCGGCGCGGAAGCTCCGCCGTGTACCTGCCGATTGACCATCCTGAAATTGAGGAATTCATTGAAATCCGCCGCCCGACGGGGGGCGATCCCAACCGCAAAGCACCCAACATCCATCAGGGCGTGGCGATTACGGATAAATTCATGCAGGCCGTGGAGGATAACGACATCTGGGAACTCCGCAGCCCGAAGGATAAAAAAGTCATCCGCACGATCACCGCGCGCGAGTTGTGGATCCGCCTGCTCACCACGCGCATCGAAACGGGCGAGCCGTATCTGCTGTTCATTGATACGGTGAACCGCGCGATTCCGGAACATCACAAAAAACTCGGACTGCTCGTAAAAACCTCCAACCTGTGCAGTGAAATCACGCTGCCGACCGGGCGCGACCATCTCGGCAACAGCCGCACCGCCGTGTGCTGCCTTTCCTCGCTGAACCTGGAAAACTTCGAGGAGTGGAAAGACAATCCGCTTTTCATCAAGGATGTGATGCGCTTCCTTGATAACGTCCTTCAGGATTTCATTGACCGCGCGCCATCGGGCATGGAGCGCGCCACCTATTCCGCGCAACGCGAACGCAGTGTTGGCCTCGGCGTGATGGGCTTCCACTCCTTCCTGCAGGGAAAAATGATCCCGATGGAATCGGTGATGGCGAAGGTGTGGAATAAAAAAATCTTCGAGCACATCAAGCGAGAGGCGGATGAAGCCTCGCAGGAACTCGGTGAGGAGCGCGGGCCGTGCCCGGATGCCGCCGAAGCGGGTTCCGTGGAGCGTTTCAGCAATAAAATCGCCATTGCACCGAC
>JAHFPR010000234.1 GCA_023269645.1 Alphaproteobacteria bacterium
CGCGACATCGTGGTGTTTCCGGGGATGATTGTGCCGCTGTTTGTAGGCCGCGCGAAATCCATCAACGCGCTGGAGGCGGCCTCCCGCAGCGGCGGGAAGATGATGCTCGTCACGCAGCGTGATGCCGGGCAGGATGATCCGGTCGCGGAGGATATTTTCCGCATCGGCGTGATCGCAAATATATTGCAGCTTCTCCGCCTGCCGGACGGCACGGTGAAGGTGCTGGTGGAAGGCCATGCGCGCGCGGAAGTCAATTATTTCGTGGATAACGACAATTTCTTTGAGGCGGCAGTCCAGCTTCTCGGCGATCAGCAGGGCGACCCGCAGGAAACTGTGGCATTGATGCGCTCCGTGGTTAATGCGTTCGACCGCTACCTCAAGCTCAACAAGAAAATTCCCGCTGAGCTGATGCAGAGCCTGCAGCAGGAAACCAACGCCGGGAAACTGGTGGATACGGTGGCCGCGCACCTTGCGCTCAAGATTCCGGAGAAGCAGGAAGTGTTGGAAATCCGGGGCATCAATGAGCGGCTGGAAAAAATCTTCACCCTGCTGGAACGCGAAGTGGGTGTGCTCGCCACCGAGAAAAAAATCCGCTCGCGCGTCCGCAACCAGATGGAAAAGACGCAGAAGGAATATTATCTCAACGAGCAGATGAAGGCCATCCAGAAGGAACTCGGTGACGCGGATGCGAAGGACGAACTCACGGAGCTGGAATCGCGCATCGAGAAGACCAAGCTCTCCAAGGAAGCCGGGGAAAAGGCCAAAGGCGAGCTGAAAAAACTGCGCGCCATGAGTCCCATGTCGGCGGAAGCGACGGTGGTGCGCAACTATCTGGATTGGGTGCTCGGCATTCCGTGGCACAAGCGTTCCCGCATCCGGCTGGATGTGCGCGTGGCTGAAAAAATCCTCGACGAAGATCATTACGGCCTGGAGAAAGTGAAGGAGCGCATCATTGAATACCTCGCGGTGCAGCAGCGGACGAAGTCCGTGAAGGGGCAGATTCTCTGCCTCGTCGGGCCTCCGGGCGTGGGCAAAACCTCGCTTGCCCGTTCCATCGCGCGCGCTACGGGGCGGAATTTTGTGCGGATGTCGCTCGGCGGTGTGCGGGACGAATCGGAGATTCGCGGCCATCGCAGAACCTATATCGGCTCCATGCCCGGCAAGATTATCCAGAGCATGAAAAAGGCGAAAACCTCGAACCCGCTCATGCTGCTGGATGAGATTGACAAAATGGGCAATGATTTCCGGGGCGATCCCGCTTCCGCCCTGCTCGAAGTGCTCGATCCGGAGCAGAACCACGAGTTCAACGATCATTATCTGGAAGTGGATTACGACCTCTCGGATGTAATGTTCATCACCACCGCGAACACTACGATGGGGATGCCGCGTCCGCTGCTGGATCGCATGGAAATCATCCGCATTTCCGGCTATACGGAAGATGAGAAAGTGGAAATCGCCAAGCGGCATCTCGTGCTGAAGCAGACGGATCAGCACGGGCTGAAACCGGAGGAATGGTCAATCAGCGAATCGGCACTGCGTGAACTCATCCAGCTTTACACGCGGGAATCCGGTGTGCGTAGCCTGGAGCGTGAAATCGCCAAGCTCACCCGCAAGGCGGTGACGGAACTCGTGAAAGACGGAAAGCGGAAATCCGTGCACGTCACGCCGAAGAACCTGAAAAAATATGCGGGGGTGGAGCGGTATGATTATAACGTCATTGATAAGGACGACCATATCGGCGTGACCACGGGGCTGGCCTATACCGAAACCGGCGGCGACCTGTTGCCCATTGAGGCGGTGCTGATTCCCGGCGGAAAAGGCCGCATCAGCCTCACTGGCAAGCTGGGGGATGTGATGCAGGAATCCGCGCAGGCGGCGTGGAGCTATGTGCGCTCGCGCTCGCACGAGTTCGGCATCCGGCCTTCCAAATACCATAAGAACGACATCCACATCCACGTGCCGGAAGGCGCGATTCCGAAGGATGGCCCCTCGGCGGGTGCGGCACTTTGCACGACCATCGTTTCGGCACTCACCGGTATTCCGGTGCGGAAAGATATTGCGATGACAGGAGAAATCTCGCTGCGCGGGATGGTGATGCCAATCGGCGGACTGAAGGAAAAATTGCTGGCGGCATTGCGCGGCGGCATCAAGCTCGTGCTCATCCCCATGAAGAACGTGAAGGATCTGGAAGAAATTCCGGACAACGTGAAGAAGGGGCTGGAGATCGTGCCTGTGAACTCGGTGGATGAAGTGCTGGGCTATGCGCTGATCTCGCCGCTTTCGCCGTTGCCGTGGGAAGAAGCGGAGCGTGACATCGCAAGTGTGGTTGCTGCGGAAGCCGATGGCGCGGAAGAAATCGTCACGCACTGACAAAGTTCCAGGAAGAAGTTTCAGGTTTCAGCAGAGTAAGGTGCTGAAACCTCGTAGAAACGGCAGCTCCAAGCGATTTTTTTGCCGTCCGTGCATTTTTCCACTTGTCTTTTCTTTCAGATGGTGTTCCTATAGCGGCTGTAATCCTTGGCGCGCCTCAATTTGCGGCGATGGCAGGTGTGAGGTGCAATACTGCACCGCTCTGAAAAAAAGCACACGATGCCTAAGTATGCGGAGGGGGATGGTTAGGGGTTGTATATCAACGAATGTCTAAAAAGGGAGAAGTACTGTGAACAAGAACGAACTGATTGAATCCGTTGCTAAGGAAGTTGGCATCACCAAGGCCGACGCGGCTCGCGCGATTGATGCCGTTTTCGATTCCATCTCCGGCGCGCTGAAGAAGGGTAACGAAGTCCGCCTCGTGAACTTCGGCACCTTCC
>JAHFPR010000072.1 GCA_023269645.1 Alphaproteobacteria bacterium
TCCATCTGCGAGGAAACCGCCGCTTTCGCGCGTTTTTTCCGGTGCGCTCCGATGGCGAAACGGTGCGCCTCGTCCCGCAGCCGCTGGAGGTAAAACAGCACCGGATCGTTCGGCGGCAGCGAAAGCGGCGCATGGCCGGGGCGGTGGAAAATCTCGCGCCCGGCATTGCGATCCGGCCCCTTGGCGATGCACACCAGCGGCAGTGCAATGTCCAGTTCCGCGAACACCGCCTCCGCCACGCCGAGCTGCCCCTCGCCGCCGTCAATCAGCACCAGATCGGGGAACACGCCCCCCTCGCGGGCGATGCGCCCGTAGCGTCGCTCCAGCACCTGCCGCAGCATCCCGAAATCGTCGCCGCCCGTGATTTTCTCGCCCGCATCCACGTTAAACTTGCGGTATTCCGCCTTCAGGAATCCCTCCGCGCCCGCCACAATCATCGCGCCGACCGCCTGCTTGCCGAAGATATGGCTATTGTCGAACACCTCGATGCGGCGGGGCGGCTGCGCGAGATCGAACAGCCGCGCCACGCCCGCCAGCAGATCGTCGTTCGCCAGTGCCTCCTCACGTTTCCGGGTGAGCGCGCCGCGCGCGTTATTCAGCACCGTTTCCACCAGTGCCCGCCGCTCGCCGCGCTGCGGCACGTCAATTTCCACCACACGCCCGGCCAGTGAAGAAAGTGCTTCCGCAAGCACCGCGCGCGCGGCAATATCCTGCGAAAGCAGCACGCGGCGCGGCGGTGTGTGGTTCTGGTAGAAAGCACCGAGGAACGCCTCCAGCACTTCCTCTGTATCCGCACCTTCCGTCTGCGCAGGGAAGAAAGCGTGCGTGCCCTGGGTTGCGCCGTGGCGGAGGAAAAACACCTCCACGCAGAAACGTCCGCCCTCCTCCGCGATGGCCACCACGTCCGCCTCCTCCAGCGAGGAAAGGTTCACCGCCTGCTTCGCCTGGATGGCAGTCAGCGCACGGATGCGGTCGCGGTAGAGCGCGGCGAGTTCATAATCCTGCCGTGCGCTCGCTTCCTCCATCTGGAGGTTCAGCACCTGCTGTACCTCATGGCTTTTGCCGATGAGGATCGCGCGCGCCTGGGCGACCAGCTTCGCATAATCCTCGCGGCTGATTTTTCCTACGCACGGGGCGGAGCAGCGTTTGATCTGGTATTCGATGCAGGGGCGTGTACGGCTCTGGAAGTAGCTGTCGGCGCAGGGGCGGAGCAGCAGGATGCGCTGGAGGAACGCGATCACCTCGTTCACCGCCCCGACGGAGGCATAGGGGCCAAAATACAGCGCACCCGGCTTGCGCGCCCCACGATGCTTGGTGATGCGCGGGAAATCATGCTCCAGCCCGATGGCGATGTAGGGGAAGGATTTATCATCCTTGAGCAGAATGTTGTAGCGCGGCTTGAGGCTGCGGATGAAATTGGCTTCCAGCAGCAGTGCCTCCGCCTCCGTGCGGGTGGTGGTGATTTCGAGCGCGCGCGTACCCATCACCATGCGCTGCAGGCGGAGCGGGAGTTTCTCAAGCTGTGTGTAGGCGGCGACGCGCTTCCTCAGGGAACGCGCCTTGCCGATATACAGTGCTGTGCCGCTTTCGTCCAGCATCCGGTAAACGCCGGGTGCGTCGGGCAGGGTTTTCAGGGTGTCGCGGATGAGGTCTGCGCCGCTCATGCTCTTGCTCATGGCTCTGCCCTTGGCTTCGGAGAGTTTCCCACAGCTTTATCCCCAGGCTGCCTGTGGATAACCTTGTGGATAGAAAATGAATGTACCACCAGTTCCGACTGTTTTTTAACGATTTTTCTTATGCTCCCGCAGAAAACCTTAGTGCAGGTTTAATCTATTGATTTATAATGATTTTATTAACAAGTGAGGCTGCGGGATTGTCCGTGTCCCGCCGCACTTATTACCACAAAAGTAGAACTATGGGACAGGCTGTGTGCAACTTGCAAGAAAGGCGCGCGGAAAAGCCGATCGGATTTCGGGTTTCAGCCACGTTGTTTATGGGGCGCGTTTTCCTGAAACCTGAAATCTAACGCTTGTTCAGCTTCCGCGTAATCACCCATTGCTGCAGGATGGAGAGGCTGTTGCTCCAGCACCAGTAAATCACCAGCCCCACCGGGAAGCTGGAATTGGAGAACATCACCACAAGAAAAAGCGGCATCACACGGGCGATGGTGCGCTGGGTCTGATCGGTCGGTTGCGGGCTTATCCATTGCTGAAGGTACATGGTCAGGACAAAAAGCACCGAGAAGGGGCCAATCGCCGGGAACCAGTGCGGCACACCCCACGGCAGCACCCCGAACAGATTGATGATGTTCAGTGGATCGGAGGCGGAGAGGTCTTTTATCCAGCCGAAAAACGGCGCATGGCGCATTTCGATGGTGATGAACAGCACCTTGTAGAGCGAGAAAAACACCGGAATCTGCACCAGCAGAGGCATACAGCCCGCCATCGGATTAATGCGGTTTTCCTTGTAGAACTTCATCATCTCCTGGTTCATCTTGGGCTTATCGTGCTTGAACCGTTCGCGGAGTGCCTGCAATTCCGGCATATGCGTTTTCAACCGCGCCATCGAGCGGAAGGATTTATTGGCAAGCGGGAACACGCAGAGTTTCACCAGCACCGTCATCAGCAAAATCGCCAGCCCGAAATTACCGAGCAGCCCGTTGAAGAAATCCAGCACGAAGAACATCGGCCTCGTAAGGAAATACAGGCTTCCGTAATTGATGGTACGGTCGAACAGCGGGAGGTTCAGTTCCGTGCGGTAGGTGTCAATAATCTTCACCATTTTCGCCCCGGCGAACACGTGCTGGGTGAAGCTGGCACTCCCCCCGGCGGGGATTTCCAGCCCGTGCTGGCTGCGGAAATCCACCTGGTAGCGATCCTGCCCCGACTTGTTATAGTAATAGATGGTGCTGTGGAAAGCGGCATCCTGCGCGGGGATGAGCGCAGTCAGCCAGTATTGGTCGGCAATGCCCATCCAGCCATTATCGGAATCATGTTCCATTTTGGCATCGGGGTTATCCTTGCTCTCTTTCTTCAGTGTGCCATAGCCTGCTTCCGTGAGCACCCCGTTGAACGCGCCCAGCGGGCCCTCCTGCGAAACGTAATAGGCCTTGGCATCCACCCGTGTGCGGTTGATGAGGCCATAAGGATGCAGCGCGGCAGGCACTTTCCCGGCGTTCTCCACCGTATCCGTGATGGTGAACAGATAGTTTTTGTCCAGCGCGATGTGCCGCTTGAAATGCAGCCCCGCGCCATTATCCCAGGTGAGTGTCACCGGGTTTTCGGGGGTGAGCTTATCGTGATCCGTCTTCCACAGCGTGGTTTTATCCGGCGCGCGCACGCCCTCGCCTGCAGGAAGCCAGCCCGTTTCGATGAAATAGGCTTCCTTCGTGCCTTTCGGGGCGAGCAGCACCACGTCCGGGCTATCCTTCGCCAGCGTCACCTTGTAATCGGCGAGGGTGAGGTCATCCAGCAGTGCACCCTCCAGCGCAAGCGAGCCGTGCAGCCTCGGCGATTCGATTTTTATCCGCCGGTGCTCCGAGAAACCATGATCCACCACTTCGCCGCGCGCGGGCATCTGTTCCGGGGGAAGGCTCGCCCCTTCCGCCAGCACCTGATCCAGCGAGAGCTTGCCGGAAGCGCGATCTTTCTCAAACTGCTTTTTCTTCTCCAGTTCCTGCGTGTGTTGCGCTGCTGCCCACACCGCGCGCTCCTTCTCAAGGGGGGCGATGTAAAACACCTTCCACAGCACCACCACCACCAGGCACAGCAGCATCGCTACGGTCAATCGCTGTTTTTCAGTCATAAGTTGTATCCTTTTCGCTCCCTGCCCGCCTGCTGGCGCGCAGATGAGCCGGTGAGCTTCGCTCACGCTCAAGGCTGGTCGGCTTACTAGCCTCCTAACCTTCCTTTTCTTCACTCTTGGGAACGGGATCATAACCGCTACCGCCCCACGGGTGGCATCTTAATAACCGCTTCAGTGCCAGAACGCTACCGTAAAATGCTCCGTGCGCACGGAGTGCCTCCGCCGCGTATTCCGAGCAGCTCGGCGCGAACCGACAATTATGCCCCAGCAGCGGCGATACCAGCAGCCGGTACGCGCCAATCAGAAAAAGCAGGGGGAGGATCAGAAGTTTCTTCATCGCACGACTGCTTTCCCCTCTTTCACCTGATGCAGCGCATAAAGCAAATCTTTCACCAGTGCCTCGAAGGGGCGGTCGAGCGCGGCCTTCCTGCCGACGAGCACATAATCCCAGCCGGGCAATGCCGGGCAGTGTTTCTTCAGGAATACTTCCCGCACCGCCGCGCGCAGCCGCCGCTTGACACGGTTCCGCACCACGGCATTGCCAACTTTTCCGCTCACCGTATAGCCGATGCGGATGGTATCCTGAGGGGGGTGGGGTTTTTTAGAAATTTCCGGTATCGGATCCCACTTGAGTGCCTGCAGAATCAGCCCTTTGGTCACGATGGAGCCACCCTGCTGTGTCAGGGTTACGAACTCGGAGCGTTTCGTGAGGGTGACAACGTGCAAGGGCACGTTCGACGGGGACACACTAGGCCGATAGCCGCTTGCGGCCACGGGCGCGGCGGGCATTGATGACTTTGCGGCCACCAACAGTTGCCATGCGGGCGCGGAAGCCGTGCCGGCGGGCGCGAACGATTTTGCTGGGCTGAAAGGTACGTTTCACTTGCTTGCTCTCCGCTTTCTCTCCGCCATCTGGTGGAGATTGCTATACTAATATGGGACGGGGCTTATACTTCGCCACGAGCAGTGCGTCAAGGAATTTCTTTGGCGCGCGCCGAAAAACAGGAAGGCCACAACTTAAAAACCAATGGATTCAAAAGCGATTCTGGTGTATCTTCAGAAGGATATGACAGAAAACCGGGGATGCCGCACCAGCGGCGCGTGAAACAGCTATGTCCACTAACCTTAAATATTTCTACATTATCAGCTTCGCGCTGGTCGTGGTGGCAGTGATCCTCTCAATGGTCTACGGGCGAGTGTATGTTGAACGGTACATTATCCGCACCACCGCCGAGCGCAGTAACCGTGCAGCGGTGGAGAAATTCGTGGAGGTGGTTTGGGCGAAACACCGGAAGACGCTGGATTACCTCCCCTGCGACCGCACCGCGCAGGGACGCTGCCCGGACATCACGCGGCTGGCGGAGGATTATTACCAGTTCTTCGCCACCCTCCCCATGCTGAGTTATGAGCTTTACGACAACACCACCGGCAGCAAACTGCTGACGGATGGCCGCTTCGCCGACGACCCCAATTACAATGAACGCAGCAAAAACGCCTTCTCCTCCGCGCAACGGGGAACGATCAGCAGCGATTTATTCTTCGGATACAAACACGCGGGCACTTCGTATAATGTAGTAAAAACCTACTTCCCGATCCTGGTTCCTGTTTCGCCGGAGGATCCCGGACAAACCAAAATCCCCGCCGTGCTGGAGCTTGTCTATAACATCACACCCTTCTGGGATAATCCCATGCAGGTGCAGATTGTCATTATTTCCACGGCGGTGGTGCTTTTCGCGCTGTTGTTCGGCATCATGTATTACCTCACCTACAAGGCCGAAAAACTGTTCACCCGGCAGTATGAGCAGAACATCGAGCTTATCAATGCCAAGGCGGTGGCGGAGGCCGAGAGCAAATCCAAATCCCAGTTCCTCGCCAACGTGAGCCACGAACTCCGCACACCGCTCAACGCCATCATCGGCTTCTCGGAAATCATCCGCGACGAGGTGATGGGGCCGCTCAATAATATGCAATACCGGGAATACATCACCGATATTCACCTTTCCGGTGTGCACCTGCTCAGCCTCATCAACGATATTCTCGATTTCTCCAAGGCCGAGGCCGGAAAACTCACCGTGGATATTGAGGATGTGGATGTCACCAAAATCATGCGGAACTCGCTGCGGCTCGTTTCCCCGCGCGCAGATGAGGCAGGCGTGGCACTTGTCGGCGAAATCCCCAAGGAGCACTACATCCTCCGCACAGACGGAAAGCGGCTGAAACAGGTGTTGCTCAACCTGTTTTCCAATGCGGTGAAGTTCACCGAAAAAGGCGGCACGGTAACGCTTTACGCCTGGCACAACGTGACAGAGGATAATTTCGTCATCGAGGTGCAGGATACCGGGGTCGGCATCGCGCCGAAGGATATTTCCAAGGTGATGGCCACGTTCGGCCAGGTGGAAAACAAGCTCTCCCGCAAATACGAGGGCACGGGGCTTGGCCTGCCGCTTTCCAAGAAACTGGTGGAGCTGATGGGCGGGCAGTTGCAGATCGAAAGCGAATTGGGCAAGGGAACCACCGTTTCCATCATCCTGCCCTACACCGCACCGGATAAAATCGCGCCCATTGATGTAAGCGCGGCGACGACGGGACAGGGGATAGGCTGACAGGCTATTTCTTGTGGAACAACTGCTGCATTTCCACGCCAATGCTCTGGCCACCCGAATGCTCTGGCCACCCCGAATGCTCTGGTGATACTGATCATGGCTTCCAGGGGGTCTGGTTTCGGCAGTGCTTCGGTCAACAATATCCCGCCCCAGGTGCGGGGTGACATTTCCCTTTACCTCCCCGCCAACCTCCTCTAAAAACCCCTGTCCAACCAACATGGCAGGAATCCATGACCAAAAAACATATTCTCGTTCTGCCCGGTGACGGGATCGGCCCCGAAGTGACGGCGCAGGCGGTGCGTGTGCTGCAGGCTGTCGGCGATTTCCGCTTCGGCTATGCGAATCTCGGCGGCATTGCCTTCGACGAGGAGGGCGACCCATATCCGAAATCCACGCGCGCGGCGGCGCATAAGGCGGATGCCATACTGCTCGGCGCGGTGGGCGGCCTGAAGTGGGAACCACTGGATATTTCCGTGCGTCCGGAAAAAGGGTTGCTCGGCATCCGCAAGGATTTGGAATTGTTCGCCAACCTCCGCCCCGCCGTGGTGTTCGAGGAACTGGCGGCAGCCTCCAGCCTCAAGCCGGAGATCGTCGCGGGCTTAAATATTATGATCGTGCGCGAACTCACCGGCGACGTGTATTTCGGCGAGCCGCGCGGCATCCATACTAACAAGGATGGCAGCCGCACCGGCATCAACACTATGATCTATCACGATTGGGAAGTGCAGCGCGTGGCGCGCGTGGCGTTCAATCTGGCGCGGAAACGCGGACGCAAAGTCTGCTCCATTGATAAGGCGAATGTGCTGGTTTCCACCGAAATGTGGCGGCAGGAAGTGCAGAAACTCCGCGATACGGAATATCCGGACATCGAACTTTCGCATATGTATGTGGATAACGCGGCGATGCAGCTGGTGCGGAATCCCAAACAGTTCGACGTGATGCTCACCGGCAACATCTTCGGCGATATTCTTTCCGATGAGGCCTCCATGCTGACGGGAAGCCTGGGGATGTTGCCCTCGGCGAGCCTCGGCTCCGGCGATACGGGCAAATGCGCCGCGCTCTATGAGCCTATCCACGGCAGCGCGCCGGACATCGCGGGGAAAGGCGTGGCGAACCCCATCGCCACCATCCTGAGTGTGGCCATGATGCTGCGCTACAGCTTTGATAATGCTGCGGCGGCAGATAAGGTGGAGCAGGCCGTGAAGAAGGTGCTTGCCAAGGGGCTTCGCACACGCGATATTATGCAGGAGGGCTGCACCGCCATCGGCACTGTTGCTATGGGCGATGCGATTCTGAACGCCCTGGAGGGAAAATAATTCCTCCGGGATATGCATTAGGGGAGGAATTATGCGTAGAATTTCCAAACTTGTTGTTGTGCTGCTGTGCGCCACAATGATTCTTTCGACGGTCAGCGGCTGCAAGCACGCCATCCGCAATACCATTGCGCCGATACCGTGAGGAGAGAAGGGTGATGCGCCGCATTGCTTCCATCATAGTGCTGCTGTTTGCCCTGCCGCTCGCGGGTTGCATTGAAACGCTCTATAATGTCGGGGATTTTCTGGGCGATGCCGCACAGCTTCAGCCGTGGAAAAAGCTCGCGCTGGATGGCGACGTGGAGGCGCAATACAAGGTCGGCACGGCCTATTGCTGCGGGGATCGCCCGAAGCACGATAACGTGAAGGCACTCTACTGGTGGTGTCAGGCGGCGAAACAGGGGCAGCGCGACGCGCAGTTCCAGGTCGGAAAAATGTATGATAGTGCCAGCCAGTATAAGGGCAACATCATCCAGCAGAACCCGGTGCTGGCATTTACCTATTATTCGCTCGCGGAGAAGAATGGCAATAATGAAGCCGTTGGTTTCAAGCAGAAACTCAGCGGGGTTCTGAGCGCGGCGCAGAAACAGGAGGCCGCCGCATTGCTGGAGGAATTCCCTAATATCGCCTGCGAAGTGGAACGCTGAGTGCCCCGCAGCGCATACACGGATTATATTCTTGATATACTCTCTCCCCTCGGTGAAGTGACGGCGCGCGCCATGTTCGGCGGGTATGGCATTTATCGTTCGGGCATTATTTTCGGAATTGTGGTGGAGGAAACGCTCTATTTCAAGGTGGATGATTCCAACCGGGCGGAGTTTGAAGCGCAGTCTTCCGCGCCTTTCTCCTATGAAACCAAAGGTGGTAAACGCGTGGCGATGTCTTACTGGCACGTGCCCGCCGAGGTGCTGGAGGAAAGTGATTCCTTGATTTTATGGGCAAAAAAGGCATATGATGCGTCCTGTAATGCTGTGAAACCCCGGCGAAAAACAGGGAAAAAGAAACACGCCTGATGATTTCTCCGGCGCAAAAGGGAATGTTATGGAACCACGCACGTTCTACGTTGATTACGCCAGATTCTCAAAAATCTATTATGCGTACCCGTTCCTCTTTGCCGGGATCGCCTGGGGCGGGCTGCAGGTGGTGGAATGGCTGATCGTCACCGCGCTGCTAACGGTAATCGGCGTGTGGATGAGCAAGCTGCTGTTCCGGAAAATCATCTATCCGCGCATGGCACTCACGGTGACGGATACTGGTCTTGAAACCACCACGCTCACGGGGAAGAAACAATCCATTCCGTTCACCGAGCTGCTGGGGCCTTTCGAGGAAAAACTGCCCATCCTCCAGCGTCATAAATTCATGAGTTCCCGCGATCCGAAGCT
>JAHFPR010000073.1:0-3014 GCA_023269645.1 Alphaproteobacteria bacterium
CCAACGTGTGGACAAGCTGCTTTATGCTCCTGTTCCTGCTGGTTTCCATCGCGCTCACCTGGATGCATTTCGCCATCATGCGGATGGAAAAGCAGCAGCATCCGGAACTGCGCGGCCCGAAATTCCTGCCGGAGCTGGATACTGCTCCCCGGCGCAACTCTTAACCCAACGTAAGGACAATGAAAATGGCAGTAAAAACATCTACATCTGTAAAGCAGGGTTCTACCAAACACACCTTGCAGCAGTGGAATCCCGAAGATGAACATTTCTGGGAATCCGCAGGGAAAAAAGTCGCCACGAAGAATCTGTGGATTTCGATCCCCTGCCTGCTGCTCGCCTTTTCCACGTGGATGATATGGTCGGCGGTGGCGGTGAACCTCAACAGCGTCGGGTTTAACTTCACCAAGGAACAGTTGTTCACGCTGGCCGCCGTGCCGGGGCTGACAGGCGCAACGCTGCGCATTATTTATTCCTTCGTCGTGCCCATTTTCGGCGGAAGGAACTGGACGGTGCTCAGCACCGCCACGCTGCTGATTCCGGCCATCGGCATCGGCCAGGCCGTGCAGAATCCGGCGACCTCATATGAAACCATGTTGATGCTGGCACTGTTCTGCGGCTTCGGGGGTGGCAACTTTTCTTCCTCCATGTCCAACATCAGCTTCTTTTTCCCCAAGAAAAAGCAGGGCACGGCACTGGGGCTGAATGCGGGGCTGGGAAATCTCGGTGTGAGCACGTTGCAGTTCATCGTTCCTGTCGTGATCGGTATGTCGCTGTTCGGTGATTTCGGCGGCGCACCGCAAACCATGAAAGCCGCCGACGGCACGATGAAGCAGGTCTGGCTGCAGAATGCCGGGTATGTCTGGGTGCTGCCGATTATCATTTGTACCCTGGCGGCACTGTTCGGCATGGATAACCTGAAATCCGCCAAAACGCCGCTGAAGGATCAGCTGGTGATTTTCAGGCGCAAGCATATGTATCTGACAACCTGGCTGTATGTCATGTCGTTCGGATCGTTCATCGGTTACTCGGCAGCGTTTCCGTTGCTCATCAAATCGCAGTTCACCGATGTCAACCCGCTGAAATACGCGTTCATCGGCCCGCTGCTTGGCGCACTGATCCGCCCCATCGGCGGCTGGATTTCAGATAAAACCAGCGGTGCAAAGGTAACATTCTGGGATCTGCTCGTGATGATTATCGCGGTGGTAGGGGTCATCCACTTCATCCAGCCAGAGAGCAAGAGCTTTGTCGGATTCTTCGCCTGCTTCATGCTGCTGTTCACCACCACCGGCATCGCCAACGGCTCGGTTTTCCGGATGATCGGCGTTATCTTCCCGCCGAAGGAAAAAGCACCGGTGCTGGGTTTCAGCGCGGCGATCGCGGCCTACGGCGCGTTTGTGCTGCCAAAGTGCTTTGGCTGGTCTATCGCGGCGACAGGCGCGGCGGATACGGCACTGTGGGGGTTCATCGGCTATTACGTTACCTGCCTGTTCGTCACCTATTTCTGGTACTTCCGCAAGAATGCGGCAGTTAAATGCTAAGGAGAGACTCATGAGCCATTTTATTGATAAACTGACCTTTTTTAAGCGTGAACGCGAAAATTTTTCGGACGGTCACGGCGTTAAAACCGACGAGTCGCGCGGATGGGAACAGGGCTATCGCGGGCGGTGGCAGCACGATAAAATCGTGCGCTCGACTCACGGTGTGAACTGCACCGGCTCGTGCAGCTGGAAAATCTATGTGAAGAACGGGCTGGTCACGTGGGAAACGCAACAGACCGATTATCCGCGCACCCGCCCTGATATGCCGAACCATGAGCCGCGCGGTTGCGCCCGTGGTGCGAGCTACTCATGGTATCTCTACAGTGCCAACCGCCTGAAATACCCGCTGGTGCGGAGCCGCCTGCTCAAGGCGTGGCGCGCCGCGAAAGTGATTGCCAAGGATCCGGTCGCCGCGTGGGAATCCATCGTCACCAACCAGGAAACCCGCGCGAGTTACCAGCAGGTACGCGGGCGCGGAGGATTCGTGCGCGCGGACTGGGAGGAAGTGAACGAAATCATCGCCGCCGCCAACGTCTATACCGCAAAAAAACACGGGCCGGATCGCATCATCGGCTTCTCTCCCATCCCTGCCATGTCAATGGTGTCATATGCTGCTGGCAGCCGCTATCTTTCGCTCATCGGCGGCGTGTGCATGAGCTTCTACGACTGGTATTGCGACCTGCCGCCCGCCTCCCCCCAGACCTGGGGCGAGCAGACCGACGTACCGGAAAGTGCTGACTGGTACAATTCCAACTTCATCATCGCCTGGGGTTCCAACGTGCCACAGACGCGCACGCCGGATGCGCACTTCTTCACCGAGGCGCGCTACAAGGGCACGAAAACCGTCGCCGTCACGCCGGATTACAGCGAAGTGGCGAAGCTCTGCGACCTCTGGATGCATCCGCGCCAGGGCACGGACGCCGCACTCGCAATGGCGATGGGGCACGTGATCCTGACCGAGTGGCACGTGCCGGGCAAAAGTGATTATTTCGACGATTACTGCCGGATGTACACCGATATGCCATTCCTCGTGCGGCTGGTAAAAAAGGGCGACAAGCTGGTTCCGGAGCGCATGATCCGCGCCTCGGATTTCAAGGGCAGCCTGAAAGCCGACAATAATACTGAGTGGAAGCCGGTCGTCATCTGCGGCCATGAGGAGAAAGTCAAGGTTCCAAACGGCACGATCGGTTCGCGCTGGGGGCAGAAGGGCAAGTGGAATCTGGAATCGAAGGATGAGGTAACGGGCGAGGAACTGTGGCCGCTGCTCTCCCTTATCAAGCACAGCAAGCGGGAAGTAAAATCCGTCGCGTTCCCCTATTTCGGCAATATTGAGCATGAGCACGTCAACAGCACCGACCATGCGAGTGTGCTCAAGCGCAACGTGCCGGTGATTTCGCTGAAACTGAAAGAGGGCGAGGCCTACGTCACCACCGTCTATGATTTGTTCGTCGCTAATTACGGTGTGGACAGAGGTCT
>JAHFPR010000073.1:3024-9095 GCA_023269645.1 Alphaproteobacteria bacterium
TGGGCGGCGCGAACGTCGCCACGTCGTTCGATGACGATGTACCCTATACGCCCGCCTGGCAGGAGCAGATTACGGGCGTGAAGCGCGAACACGCCATCACCGTAGCGCGCCAGTTCGCCGAGAACGCGCATAAAACGCATGGCCGCTCGATGGTCATCGTGGGCGCGGGGCTGAACCACTGGTATCATATGGATATGATTTACCGCTCCATCATCAATATGCTGGTGATGTGCGGATGCGTCGGGAAATCCGGCGGTGGCTGGAGCCATTATGTCGGGCAGGAAAAGCTGCGTCCACAGACCGGGTGGGTTCCGCTCGCCTTCGCCACCGACTGGAATCGCCCGCCGCGCCAGATGAATTCCACCTCATTCTTCTACGCGCACACCGACCAGTGGCGCTACGAGAAACTGGCGATGGAAGAAGTGCTCTCACCGCTGGAAGATGGCGAGGAGTGGAAGGAGCTTTCCTTCATTGATTGCAATTCCCGCTCGGAACGAATGGGCTGGCTGCCTTCCGCGCCGCAGTTTGAAACTAACCCGCTGCAACTGGGAAAAGCCGTTGCGAAATCCGGTAAACCGGCGGGCGACTATGTGGCCGCCGCTGTCAAATCCGGCAAGCTGAAATTCTCCTGCGACGATCCGGACAGCCCCGTCAACTGGCCGCGCAATATGTTCGTGTGGCGCTCGAATATCCTGGGTTCCAGCGGCAAGGGGCATGAATATTTCCTCAAGCACCTGCTGGGTACGCAGCATGGCGTGCAGGGCAAGGATCTGGGCGAGGAAGGCGGGCTGCTGCCCAAGGAAGTGGTGTGGCATGATGAAGCTCCGGAAGGCAAGCTCGACCTGCTCGTAACACTCGATTTCCGTATGTCCACCACCTGTATGTATTCGGACATCGTGCTGCCCACCGCGACCTGGTATGAAAAGCATGACCTGAACACCTCCGATATGCACCCGTTCATCCATCCGCTTTCGGCAGCGGTGGATCCGGGTTGGGAATCGCGAAGCGACTGGGAGATTTATAAAGGCCTCGCCAAGAAATTCTCCGAGATCTGCGTCGGGCATCTTGGCGTGGAAAAAGATGTGGTAGTTACCCCCATCCAGCACGATACGGCGAACGAACTGGCGCAAGCCATTGACGTGCTCGACTGGAAAAAGGGCGAGTGCGACCCCATCCCCGGCAAAACCATGCCTTCCGTGACACTGGTGGAGCGGGATTACCCGAATACCTACAAGAAATTCACCTCGCTGGGGCCATTGCTTGCAAAACTGGGGAATGGCGGCAAGGGCATCGGGTGGAATACGGAGACGGAAGTCAAGAATCTCGCCGAGCTGAATTATACCGTTACTGAAGAAGGCATCAGCAAAGGGCAGCCGAGGATAGACTCCGCGATTGACGCGGCAGAAACCATCCTGATGCTTGCTCCGGAAACCAACGGGGAAGTGGCGGTGAAGGCATGGAAATCACTCGGCGAAATCACCGGGCGCGATCACGTGCATCTGGCCGAAACGCGCGAGGATGAAAAAATCCGCTACCGCGACGTTCAGGCGCAGCCGAGGAAAATTATCTCCTCACCGACCTGGAGCGGCATTGAATCCGAGCACGTCAGCTATACCGCCGGCTATACCAACGTGCATGAGTTGATCCCGTGGCGGACGCTCACCGGCAGGCAGGAGTTGTATCAGGATCACGCGTGGATGCGCGCGTTCGGCGAAGGTCTGTGCGTATATAAGCCGCCAGTGGATTTGAAAACGACCGAATCCGTTTACAAGAAGTTCGGCAAGGGGCGCAAGCAGGTGGTGCTGAGTTTCATCACGCCGCACCAGAAATGGGGCATCCATTCCACCTACACCGACAATCTGCTGATGCTCACACTTTCACGTGGTGGTCCCATTGTCTGGATCAGTGAGATTGATGCCAGGAAAATCGGTGTCATTGATAACGACTGGGTGGAAGCCTACAACGTCAACGGGGCACTCACCGCCCGTGCCGTGGTCAGCCAGCGCGTGCCGGAAGGCATGATCCTGATGTACCATGCGCAGGAGAAAATCGTGAACGTGCCGGGCAGCGAAATCACCGGCGCGCGCGGGGGCATCCACAATTCCGTCACGCGCACGGTGCTCAAGCCCACGCATATGATCGGCGGCTACGCGCAGCTTTCTTATGGCTTCAATTATTACGGAACCGTAGGCAGCAACCGCGATGAGTATATCATCCTTAGAAAAATGGAAAAAGTGGACTGGATGAACGAGGATAATTACGGCGCGGCACTCGGCGGTGAGATGCCGCAACTTCAACAAATCGCCGAGTAAGGGGAAAACCATGAAAATACGCGCGCAAATAGGGATGGTGCTGAACCTCGACAAGTGCATCGGCTGCCATACCTGCTCGGTGACCTGCAAGAATGTGTGGACATCGCGCCGGGGGGTGGAATACGCCTGGTTCAACAACGTGGAAACCAAGCCGGGCGTGGGTTATCCGAAAGACTGGGAGAATCAGGATCGCTGGAAGGGCGGTTGGGAGCGCAAGAAAAACGGCAAAATCCAGCCGAAGCAGGGTGGGAGATGGCGCACACTCGCCAACATTTTTGCCAATCCCTCCATGCCCTCGATTGATGATTACTACGAGCCGTTCACCTTCGATTACGAGCATCTGCAGAAATCGCCGGAAGCCAAAACCATGCCGACCGCGCAGCCGGTTTCCGTCATCACCGGCAAGAAGATGGAGAAGATCGTCGGCGGGCCGAACTGGGAGGAAATTCTCGGCGGCGAGTTCGAGCATCGCAGCAAGGATTATAACTTCGAGAACGTGCAGAAGGAGATGTACGGCCAGTTTGAAAACACCTTCATGATGTACCTGCCGCGCCTGTGTGAGCATTGCCTGAACCCCGCCTGCGTGGCCGCCTGCCCCAGCGGCGCGATCTACAAGCGCGAGGAAGACGGCATCGTGCTCATTGATCAGGATAAATGCCGTGGCTGGCGGATGTGCGTTTCGGCCTGCCCCTACAAGAAGATTTATTTCAACTGGGAATCCGGCAAATCCGAAAAGTGCACCTTCTGCTACCCACGCATCGAGGCGGGTGAGCCGACGGTCTGTTCCGAAACCTGCGTAGGCCGCATCCGCTACCTCGGTGTGCTGCTCTACGACGCGGATAAAATCGAGGCGGCGGCCTCGGTGGAGGATGTGGAAAACCTCTACCACGCGCAGCTTGAGATGTTCCTCGACCCCAACGATCCGGAAGTCATCAAGGCTGCGAAGGCCGAGGGCATTCCGGATTCCTGGCTGGAAGCGGCAAAGAAATCGCCCGTGTATAAGATGGCGATGGAGTGGAAAATCGCGTTCCCGCTGCATCCCGAATACCGGACGCTGCCGATGGTATGGTATATCCCGCCGCTCTCGCCCATCCAGAACGCTGCGGAAAGCGGCGACATGGGCATGAACGGCATGATTCCGGACGTAAGCAGCCTCCGCATTCCGCTGAAATACCTCGCAAATCTCCTCACTGCCGGGGAGGAAAAGCCTGTAAAACTCGCGCTGGAGCGGATGCTTTCAATGCGTGCCTTCATGCGCGCCCGCCATGTGGACGGGGTCAGTGCTCCGGAGGTTCTGGAGGGCGTGGGCTTGACGGAAGCGATGGTGGAGGAGATGTACCGCACTATGGCCATCGCCAATTACGAGGATCGCTTTGTGATTCCGTCCTCGCACCGGGAATATGCAGAACGGACGTTCGATGTGCGCTCCGGCTGCGGCTTTTCGTTCGGCAACGGCTGCTCCGGCGGCAACAGTGATGCCAATATGTTCAGCAAACCGAAGCGCAAAAACCTGTTTGGAGGAACCCATGCAAGCTAGTCCTTATAAAACTTTCAAGGCACTGGGGATCTTCCTGTGGTATCCGAACGAGGAGTGGCTCCGGGGTATCGGCGATTTATGCGATCTCATAGAACAGGAAAAACTTGTTGGAGCTGACGACGCGCGCGCCATCCGCATCTTCGCGGAAGGCTTGCAGGCGCAGGATGTTTTTGACGCGCAGGAAGCCTACGTGGATACGTTCGATCGCATCCGCTCGCTTTCGCTGCACCTGTTTGAGCACGTACACGGCGAATCACGCGATCGCGGACAGGCGATGGTGGATCTGGCTGAAGTGTATAAGGAACAGGGCTTTACGCTGGCGAAAAGCGAGCTGCCGGATTACCTGCCGGTGTTCCTCGAATTTCTCTCGCACCTCCCGAAAGACGAGGCACTGGAGATGCTGGCCGATCCCGCAAATGTCCTGGTGGCACTCGGCAAGCGGCTGGCCGAACGCGGCAGCCCTTACAACGCGATTTTCAACAGCCTGATTCACCTGGCCGGGCGTGAACCTGAAAAAGTGGATCGCAAGATAGCGGCCACGCTGCCCTCCTTCACGCAGCTTGATAAAGAATGGGAAGAAAAGCCCGTGGATTTCCTCGGCGCGGAGCCTCCCAGTGCGGGTGGATGCGGTGGCGGCGGCAAGGGCTGCGGATGCGGCAAAGCCGCGAAATCTTCCGAAGCAATGATGCAAGGAGCACAATCATGAGCGATTTTTATTATTCCTTTTTCTTTGGTATTTATCCTTACATCTGCCTGGCGGTTTTCGTGCTGGGTACGCTGGTGCGCTACGACCGCGAGCAATATAGCTGGCGTGCTTCCTCCAGCCAGTTGCTTGCGGATAAAGGGCTGCGGGTGGGAAACATCATGTTCCATCTCGGCGTTATCTTTATTTTCTTCGGGCATCTGGCGGGGCTGCTGACTCCCCATGCACTTTATGAGCAATTCATCACGGCGGAGCAGAAGCAGATGCTGGCAATCGTCGCGGGAGGCGCGGCAGGCGCGGTCGGATTTGTTGGCCTCACGATTCTGGTATTCCGCCGCCTGTGCGTACCAAGAATCCGCGCAACCAGCTCCCCTACCGACATCGCCGTCCTGCTGATACTCTGGATGCAGATCACGCTGGGGCTGCTCACCATCCCCTTCTCCCTTGCGCACCATGATGCGGGTGTGATGCTGCGACTTTCGGAATGGGCGCAGCGGACACTCACTTTCCGCACAGGCGCGGCGGAGCAGATTATCGGGGTGGATTGGCCGTTCCAGGCGCACCTGATTCTCGGTATGACGATTTTCCTGCTGTTCCCCTTCACGCGGCTGGTGCATATTCTAAGCGCGCCGCTGAAATATGTGTGTCGGCCTTACCAGATCGTGCGCAGCCGTGAAGCGAGGAGATGAGGAATAGTATGCTTCCGCCTTAGCATTACTATAAAAAGGTGGTTGTATACGTGGAAGGACATAAAGTCGGGTATCGTCATTCCCTGAATTGCCAAAGGCAATTCTAGGGGAATCCACCTCACCATATACCGTGCCGTGTGATGGATCGCCCTAGAATCGCTAAGCGATTCAGGCGATGACAGGAGTGTCCCATAAAATATAAACGCCTATAAAAGGAGTACCCATGCCCGTAATCGTGAATGATGTGGAAATCACCGATGAACAGGTGTTCCGCGAGATGCAGCATCATCCTGCGAAGAATCAGGAAGTGGCGATACAGCTTGCGGCGGAGGCACTCACCATCCGCGAACTGTTGCTTCAGGAGGCGGTAGCGATGGAAATCGCCGAAAGAAAAGAGAGTGCTGAAGCGGAGCCGGAAGCGGATGACGCGCGCATCCAGGTGCTTCTGTCGGAAATCATCAAGGTTCCCGCAGCGGATGAGGCTTCCTGCCGGAAGTTCTATGAGAACAACCGGGCGAAGTTTGCAAAGTCTGGCAAGGTCGCAGCGTTTGAGGATGTGGCTCCGGTCATCGCGGAATATCTGCAGGGAACTTCCTGGCAGACGGCGGTGCAGCAGTACATCAAGATTCTTGTCGGAAGAGCCAAAATCGCCGGGATTACCCTGGAAGGCGTGGATTCCCCGCTGGTGCAATAACGCTCCTTTGACACACTATAGTGTTTCCAGATAATATTCTTACAGAATATTATCTGGCATACGCTGCCTCCGGCACGGAAAACCAACTCTTTCGGAGTTGGTTTTCATAGTCATACCCGATAAAAATGTAAGATTT
>JAHFPR010000074.1 GCA_023269645.1 Alphaproteobacteria bacterium
TCCTCCGGCTTGACCCACGCATCAAACTGCTCGGAAGTCATCAATCCCAAAGCCAGCGCGGAGGCTTTCAGCGTCGTGCCTTCCTTGTGCGCTTTTTTGGCGATTTTCGCGGCGTTGTCGTAGCCAATATGAGGATTGAGCGCCGTCACCAGCATCAGCGATTCCTCCATCAGCTTTTTGATGCGCGCCTCGTTCGCCACGATGCCGGAAACGCAATGGTCGGTGAAGCTCTTGCAGCCGTCGGCCAGCAGCCGCACGGATTGCAGCAGATTATGGATCATCACCGGACGAAACACGTTCAGCTCGAAATGCCCGTTGGAACCGGCGACAGTGATGGTGGTGTGGTTGCCGAACACCTGACACGCAATCATCGTAAGCGCCTCGCACTGGGTGGGGTTCACCTTGCCCGGCATGATGGAGGAACCCGGCTCGTTCTCCGGCAGGCTGATTTCGCCGAGGCCGGAACGCGGCCCCGAACCGAGGAAGCGGATGTCGTTCGCCACTTTCATCAGCGAAACCGCCAGCGTGTTGAGCGCGCCGGAAGCCTCCACCACCGCATCACTGGAAGCTAATGCTTCAAATTTATTTTCCGCCGTAACAAACGGAAGTTTCGTGACTTTCGCCACCTCCGCCGCGAATTTTTCCGCGAAGCCTTTTTTCGCGTTCAGCCCTGTGCCGACCGCCGTGCCGCCCTGCGCCAGATTACAGAGGCGCGGCAGCGCATCCTTCACCCGCGCGATGCCGTATTTCACCTGCGCCGCATAGCCGGAAAATTCCTGGCCGAGCGTCATCGGTGTGGCATCCTGCGTGTGGGTGCGGCCAATCTTCACGATGCCGGCGAACGCCTTGGCCTTCGCATCCAGCGACGTGTGCAGATGCTCCAGCGCGGGAAGCAGCGTGTGCGTAAGTTCCACCACCGAAGCGATGTGCATGGCGGTGGGGAAAGTATCGTTGGAGGACTGGCTCATGTTCACGTGATCGTTCGGGTGTACCGGCTTCTTGCTGCCGATCTCTCCGCCGAGAATCTCAATCGCGCGGTTGGCGATGACCTCGTTGGCGTTCATGTTGGATTGCGTGCCGGAGCCGGTCTGCCACACGGAAAGCGGGAAATGCGCATCCAGCTTGCCGTCGATCACCTCGTCGGCAGCTTTCACGATAGCATCTCCGATCTTTTTATCCAGGATGCCAAGTTCCATGTTCGCAAGCGCGGCACAGCACTTCACGATACCCAGCGCGCAGACGAGGGGCTGGGGCATTTTCTCCTCCCCGATGGCGAAATAGATGAGCGAACGCGCCGTCTGCGCGCCATAATATTTATCGGCGGGCACTTCCAGCGAGCCGAAGGTATCGGATTCTGTACGGGTTTTCATAATAGAGTTGAGTGGTTAGAGTTGAGAGTTGAGTGACGCTGCAAACACCATAGCCGGAACTGAAGAAGAATCAAGGACGAGGTTATACTTTACATCCCCTCGCAAGTTGCTATTTTCATTACTCAACTCTCAACTCTAACCACGCAACTCTTACCCATGATCCCCCGCTATTCACGCCCGGAAATGGTCGCCATCTGGGAACCCGCCAACCGGTTCCGCATCTGGTTCGAGATTGAGGCGCACGCCTGTGATGCGCTGGCGGGGCTTGGCGTTATCCCGAAGCAGGCCGCGAAGGACATCTGGAAAAAAGCCCCGAAGGATTGGTCACCTTATGTCGCGCGCATTGATGAAATCGAGCGCACCACGAAGCATGATGTGATTGCCTTTCTCACCTGCCTGGCGGAGCACGTGGGCGAGCCGTCCCGCTTCGTGCATCAGGGAATGACGAGTTCGGACGTGCTGGATACCTGCCTTTCCGTACAGCTTTGCGAGGCTTCGGATATTCTGTTAGATGATCTCGATAAGCTGCTGGCCGCGCTGAAAAAACGCGCGTTCGAGCATAAGGATTCCGTGTGCATCGGCCGCAGCCACGGCATCCATGCGGAGCCGGTGACGTTTGGCCTGAAGTTCGCCCGCTTTTATGCCGAGATGCAGAGAAACCGCGAGCGGTTGCTCGCGGCAAAAAAGGACATCGCCACCTGCGCGATTTCCGGTGCCGTGGGCACGTTCGCCAACATTGATCCGCACGTGGAGGAATACGTGGCGGAGAAGCTGGGGCTAGCGGTGGAGCCGGTTTCCACGCAGGTGATCCCGCGTGATCGCCACGCGCTGTATTTCGCCACGCTGGGGGTGATCGCCAGTTCCGTGGAGAATATCGCGCTGGAAATCCGCCATTCGCAGCGCACCGAAGTGCTGGAAGCCGAGGAGTTTTTCAGCAAGGGGCAGAAGGGAAGCTCCGCCATGCCGCACAAGCGGAATCCCGTGCTCACCGAGAACCTTACAGGGCTGGCAAGACTTGTGCGCGGGTTTGTTACCCCCGCGCTGGAGAATGTGGCACTGTGGCATGAGCGGGATATTTCCCACTCCTCGGTGGAGCGGATGATTGCACCGGATGCCACGGTCACGCTGGATTTTGCGCTGACAAGGCTGACGAACGTGATCGAAAAACTCGTGCTTTATCCGGAGAATATGCAGCGGAATCTGGATAAGCTCGGCGGGCTGGTGTTCTCGCAGCGCATCCTGCTGGCACTGACACAGGCTGGCGTTTCGCGCGAGGAATCCTACAGCCTCGTGCAGCGCAACGCCATGAAAGTGTGGGAGCGCGGCGCGAATTTCCTGGATGAACTGAAGGCGGATAAGGAAGTCACCGCGCATCTGAAGCCGAAAGCACTGGAAAAGCTGTTCGACCTCGCCTACCACACGAAGCACGTGGATACGATTTTCACGCGGGTGTTCGGGAAAGCGTCATGAGCGACGAACGCAACAAAGCCCTCATTCGCCGTTTCTATGAGGAACTGTGGAACGAGAAAAACATCGGCCTCGCCGCTGAATTGCTGGCGGAAAATGTGCTTTTCCGTGGCGCGCTGGATGTGGAAAGCAATGGCGCGGAGGCGTTTCTGGAATACACTGAAATGGTGTTTTCCGCCTTCCCGGATTTCCGCAATGCAATTGATTTCATGGTGGCGGAGGATGACACGGTGGCCGTGCGCCTCACCTGCATCGGCACACACGAGGGCGAAATCTTCGGGCTGAAACCCACTGGCCGCAAAATCACTCACCGCGCCGCCGCGTTTTTCACGCTGGAGCATGGTCGCATCGCGGAAGTCTGGATGCTGGGCGACCTTGTTTCCATGCTCGACCAGTTGATGATAGCGGATGCGGCATCCGACGAAGAAGATGAAGATGCGGAAGAAGAATGATTCCATCAATCAAAGCCTTGACTAATTCATTATATCGGCCATTCTTGTGTAAACATCACCGCAGGCAATAGCATGACGGACACCACCATCACCCTTGCCGAAACCATTGTCCACGGCGCGGCGGCGCACACGGCGGTCAGCCCTGCCGCCACCAGCGATCCGCTTATCTTCGGGCTGACGATCTTCATGCTCGCCTGCTTCGTCGGCTATTTCGTGGTGTGGCGGGTGACACCCGCGCTGCACACGCCGCTGATGTCTGTGACGAACGCCATTTCCGGCATTATTCTGGTAGGCGCGATTCTTGCGATGGGAACCGCCAGCTCCGGCTTCGCGGTGTTCCTGGGGTTCCTGGCCGCCATGCTTGCCTCCGTCAATATTTTCGGCGGCTTCGTGGTGACGCAGCGAATGCTGGAGATGTTCAGGAAGAAGTAGGAACAGGTTTTACGAACAGGTTTCAGGAATTTTATGGTACAGAATATTACACATTATACAGACTTGTTGGTATGGCAGAAAGCGGTTGACCTTGCCGAAATTATTTTTCGGATAACGGAATCATTCCCTAAATCGCAAACCTACATTCTCGTATCTCAAATGCAGCGGGCAGCTACTTCGGTTTCTTCCAACATTGCCGAAGGCCGTAACCGTCATTCCATAAAAGAGTTTATCTACCATCTCAACGTAGCGCGAGGTTCAATTGCCGAGTTAGAAACTCAAACGGTTATCGCAGAACGCGTCAAACTCTTAAATGCCGAACAGAAAAATGCTGTTTTTGTCATCACGGACGAAATAAGCAAAATGATCTATGGGCTGATACGCAGCCTCCGCAAAAAAACCAATGGATTTGAAGAAGAAACTATGGAATGGCTGAAACCTGTTCCTGAAACCTGTTCCTGAAACCTATGCCAACCCTCGCTGCCATAGCTTACCTCGTCGCCGCCGCGTGTTTTATCATTGCGCTGAAGGGGCTGGCTTCGCCGAAATCCGCGCGCACCGGGAATAAAATCGGGATGATCGGCATGGCGATCGCCATCGCCACCACGCTACTGCTGCCGCAAACGGGTGAGAGCACCGCACCGCTGATCGGCATCGCGCTTGGCGGGCTTGTCGGCACGGGGATAGCACTCCGCATCAAGATGACGCAGATGCCGCAGCTCGTGGCCGCGTTCCATTCGCTGGTGGGGCTTTCGGCGGTGCTGGTGGCGGGCGCGGCACTGAATTCCCCCACCGCATTCGGCATCGGCACGGCGGAGAATATCCACACGGCAAGCCTCGTGGAAATGGCACTGGGAGCCTTCATCGGCGCGGTGACGTTCACCGGATCGCTGGTGGCGTTTGCGAAATTGCAGGGCGGGAAATTTGCCAAATTGCCGCGCTTCACCGGGCATCGGCTCATCACTGGCGCGCTGGGATTTAGCCTCATTCTGCTGGTGATGCTTTTTGTCGGCACGGGGTCGAGCTTCTTCTTCCTGCTGCTGGTGCTGGCCTCGCTGGCACTGGGCTATATGCTCATCGTTCCGGTCGGTGGAGCGGATATGCCCGTGGTCGTTTCGATGCTTAATTCCTATTCCGGCTGGGCGGCTTCCGGCATCGGATTCACACTGAACAACCCGCTGCTCATCATCACCGGGGCACTTGTGGGTTCCAGCGGCGCGATCCTCAGCTATATCATGTGCCGCGCGATGAACCGCTCGCTGGTGAACGTGATTTTCGGCGGGTTCGGCGCAGGCTCGAAAGGGGTGGCGACGCGGCAGGATGCCGAAACGCGCCCCGTGAATCAGGGCAATCCGGACGATGCCGCGTTCCTGATGAAAAACGCCGCGTCCGTCATCATCGTGCCGGGCTACGGTATGGCGGTAGCGCAGGCGCAGCACGTGGTGCGCGAAATGGCGGATCTGCTAAAAAGCGCGGGCGTGAAGGTGCGCTTTGCGATTCATCCGGTGGCGGGGCGGATGCCGGGGCATATGAACGTGCTGCTGGCGGAAGCGGGCGTTTCCTATGACGACGTGTTTGAACTGGAAGACATCAACCGCGATTTCAGCACGGCGGATGTGGCGTTCGTCATCGGCGCAAACGATGTCACCAACCCCGCCGCGAAAACCGATCCGCACAGCCCGATTTACGGTATGCCCGTGCTGGAGGTAGAGAAAGCGCGCCACGTGCTGTTCGTCAAGCGCGGGATGTCGCCGGGCTACGCGGGAGTGGAGAACGAGCTTTTCTACAAGGACAACACCCTCATGCTGTTCGGCGATGCCAAGCAGATGACGGATTCCATCGTGAAGGCGATGAAGGTGCTGTAGTCCAAGTGGCAAGTTTTATACGTAGTGCCTGATTCCGTCATCGCCTGAATCGCGCAGCGATTCTAGGGCGATCCAGGCCGCAATACGTTTGTGGCAAGATGGATGCCCCTAGAATTTGCTTCGCAAATTCAGGGCATGACGCAGAAATGACAAAACCTGGATAATACCATTTTCCACTTTCCACTCACACCTTCCTCAACACCGCGATCATCTCCATGCCGTTCCGCTTATATTCCAGCACGGTAAAAACTCCACCGAGATAATCATTCGCCTGCGCGATAAACTCCCGGAAGCTGCGCGCATCCCACACGTGGAAATGGATGCTGTAGCGCATTGCCATCAGCTTCCGTACCCGCGCGGCGGCTTCCTCCCCGCGCAGATGTTCCGTCACCGCCGCCACCTCGCGGTAATGCAACTCGCGGGAGCCTTCCGCACCCAGCGCATCATCCAATTCCAGATGCCAGAAGGGGGTAAGTGCCCGCTCCTTATCGAACGTGAAGCGTTTATCCGGCGCAGCGTAATAGGCAATGCCACCCGGCTTCAGCACCCGGAAATGGTGGCGCATCGCCCCCAGCGGACTCTCGCAATGCTCAATCATATGGTTGGCGATGAGGAAATCCTGCGAGGCATCGGGAATGGTAGCGAGCGTTTCGCCGTCATCAATAATATCCACCTCCACGAGTGCTTTGTCGCCAAGTTCCGGATAGTGCGCACGCAAATCCGCCACGGACATCCGATCCACATACCGCACGTGCGCCTGCGGGAAAACGGGCAACTTCTCGTGCAGCGCGCCAATTTCCAGGCCATCGCCGGAAAGATATTTGTACGAAAGTTTTTTGCGGAGTTTGTGGATCATTTCCTATCCTGTCATCCCGCAGAGCATAGCGATTGCGGGGTTATACCCTATAAAAAATAACCCTGCAATAAGTGCGGCGTGACATAGGCATTGTCCTCTAAAGATAGATGTGCTGTCATTCCAGCGAAGGCTGGAATGACAAGTGTAGGGATTATCTATCTTTAGGGAACAATGCCGTGACACAACAAAAAACCCGACCGCATGGCCGGGTTTTCCGTGGCCTTCGCAGGTGGAAATGATTAGCTCACTTCCAGTTGCTTGCGCGCGAGTTTGCGTGCACGGCGGACTGCTTCCTGCTTCTCGCGGACGCGCTTTTCCGAGGGCTTCTCGAAGAAGCGGCGTTGCTTCATTTCACGGAAGATGCCTTCACGCTGCATTTTCTTTTTCAGAATGCGGAGTGCCTGATCGACATTATTGTCTTTTACCGTTATCTGCAAAACTCTTACCTCCTTATCATGCTGTCAGGGGTTGAACGCGGGTCACTATTATGCGCTGGAGCGGGCGGGCAGTCAAGGGAAACTATTGTTTTTTGGCGCACCCCTTCTATACTCCCCCCATGACATCCAACCTCAAACAGAGTATCCTGGAAAAGCTGCTGCCGGAAGCGGGTTTTTCGGGCTGGACGGAAACCGCGCTGGAAAAAGCCGCGCAAACCGCCGGATATGCGCCGACATATGGCCGCATCGCCTTCCCCAGCGGCATGGCGGAAGCGGCTGATTATTATATAAATCAGGTGGATGATGATATGCTGGAGGCACTGAAGAAGCTCAATCTTTCCGGCATGAAAATCCGCGAGCGCATCACAGCCGGTGTGTGGGCGCGGCTGGAACTTTACACCCCGCATAAGGAGGCCGTGCGCACGCTGGTTTCCTGGTTTGCGCTGCCCGCCCACGCGCCTTCCGCCGCGCGGCATCTGGCGCACACCTGCGATAGCATCTGGCACGCGGCGGGGGATAATGCCACCGATTATAACTGGTATACCAAGCGTTTCCTGCTCGCCGGGGTGTATAGCAGTACGCTGCTTTACTGGCTGAATGATACCTCGGAAAACCATGCGGAAACGCGCGCGTTCCTGAACCGTCGCATTGAGAATGTGATGCAAATCCAGAAAACCAAAGGGAAAATCGCAGAGAAATTCTCCGGATTATTCGCCAGGGCAGGTTGAAATGATGCGGCTGATGAAAAATATCATTCCGACCATAATACTCACCGCACTCTGCTGCGGTACACCCGCCCATGCCGCCCAACCCACGCCGGAGCAACTGCAGAAAATCAAGCACATCATCGTTATCTCGCTGGAGAATCACAGCTTCGATAACCTGTTCGGCAATTTTCCCGGCGCGGAAGGGCTGGAAGCAGCGGGAGAAAACGCGCGGCAGGTGGATGATGCCGGAAAGCCTTACATCACGCTGCCTGCCCTGAAGGACGGTCGCCTCCCCACAGACCTCCCCAACCGCCCGTTCCCGATTGATACCTACATCCCCGCCCGCGAAGCAACCCCGGATCTTGTCCACCGTTTTTATCAGGAGAGGAGCAGATTAACGGCGGGAAGATGGATCGCTTCGCCGGAGTGTCGGATGCAAGCGCGCTGACGATGGGTTATTACGACATTACCCAGAGCACACTCTGGAAATACGCACAGGAATACACGCTCGCGGATCATTTTTTCCATGCCGGATTCGGTGGATCGTTCCTCAACCATTTCTGGCTGGTGTGTGCCTGTACGCCACGCTTCGAGAATGCGCCGCAGGAGATGAAAGCGAGCGTTGATGCTACCGGAAAAATGATAAAGGACGGCGCGATTACACCCGATAGCTACGCCATCAACACCGTGTATTCTGCACAGATTCCGCACCCGAAGGATAGCGACAAGGCGAAGCTCCTGCCGCCGCAGACCATGCCCACCATCGGCAGCAGGCTTTCGGAGCAGAACGTGGACTGGGCATGGTATTCCGGCGGATGGAACGATGCGGTGGCCGGCAAGCCTTCTTCCTCTTTCCAGTTCCACCACCAGCCTTTCGCGTATTTCCGGGAATACGCGGAAGGCAAGGCCGCACGCAAGGTTTACCTGAAGGATGAAGCGGATTTCCTTATGGCACTGCGGCGCGGCGACCTGCCCCCGGTTTCCTTCTACAAGCCGCTCGGCGAATTCAACTTTCACCCCGGCTATGCGCGCCTGCCCGCCGGGGATATGCACCTCGCGGATATTCTCCACGCCATTGAGCAGAGCACGGTGTGGAAGGATAGCGTGGTGATTGTCACGTTCGATGAGAATGGTGGATTCTGGGATCATGTTGCGCCGCCGGCGGGGGATCGCTGGGGACCGGGGGCGCGTGTTCCGACCATCATCATTTCTCCCTTCGCGCGGAAACATTACGTGGATCACACGGTCTACGACACCACCTCCATCCTGAAATTCATCGAAACCCGGTTTGATCTGCAACCGCTCGGCGCGCGCGATAAAGCCGCAAACGATATGACGGGCGCGCTGGAACTGGAGTGACGATAGTTGTGCGCAACCAATGGCATATATCCCCTTGAAGCAAGTAAGATCGTCATCGCCCGAATTGCGAAGCAATTATAGAGCTTGCCCCTGCGAAGGCAGCGGGCGATCCATTCTTCCGGTATGCATGGATTCCCCTAT
>JAHFPR010000003.1 GCA_023269645.1 Alphaproteobacteria bacterium
GCCGTTTCCGACCTGCATATCGGCATCAGCCACCGGAAGGATCATGGCGGCGGTGAAAAAAACGCCTATACGGACAAGGATATTCTCAATGTACTGAGGGAACTGCCCCGTGCCGTGCGCCGTCTGGCCTCGTCCGGCAAAGTGCCGCCGGGAAAAATTCATGTGACGGCGGTGGGCGATATTTTCGAGCCGCTCTACCACCGCTATGAAGATAAGGAAGAGGCGCGCGGGATTTACGTGCGGGATACGGAAGAACTGGTAAAAACCTATGGCGAGGAAAATTGCCACCTGCATCTGGTGGGCGGCAACCACGACGATGGCTGGAAATTCATCAAGGCGATGCGGGAACTTGAAGAAGACCGGAAATACCGGGATAATTTTTCCTACCATCCCGTGGCGGTGCGCATCGGCGCGCTGTTCGCCACCCACGGCGATCTGGCACTGCGTTCAGGGACGGAAGGCATTACCGTGACGGAGCGCGTTCCCAGCCGCGAAAAACACATCGGCGACCATTTCACAGAACTGCTTTACGGTGCCAACCAGGTGCGCGATCTCGACCGGGAACCCGGCCTGCTGCGTATGGCGCGTCGGATAGAAGCGCGGGTCAACGCATCGGGCGCGCAGCGGCTGATACAGAAAACAGAGGACATCACCCTGCCGCAGGGTAAAGCTGTTGCCCGCATCTGGGAGGTGCTGGTGGAAGCCAATAAAACGCATCCGGAACTGCTGGACGCATTGATAAAGGAAGACAACAGCCTTGTGCCTGCCGTCAAACGCGTCGTCACCGGGCACACACATATTCCCTATACCGGCGTGATGCTGGATTCCAGGGCGATGGCGAAATTCGATGCCAAATATCTGGACGTGGATTTCGATAATACCGGCACGGCACTGCTGGGCAGAGGGGAACGCTTCAACCCCCTGTGCTATACGACGGAAGAGCGCGGGATTTCCGTGGAAAGATTGCAGGTTGCCATCAGCGGCAGCGACATTTCCATCGCCGCCCGCCCGGCGCAGGGACGGGGGCGGTAGATTCTTGCCGCTTGCCACGGGTACTTCCCAAGGGCTATCCTGCGCGCATGGAACCCGCACTTGCACCCGCTGAAATGACCGCATCCTTTCCGTCCTCGGTGAATGGCCAACTTTCCGTGAACGGGTTTGTGTGGGAGGTGTTGCCCTGCGACGAACGGCTGGCACTGGCACTTTCCCAGAAATTTACTCTGCCGGAGGTGGTCGGGCGGATGCTGGCACTGCGCGGCGTTTCGCTCGCGGAGGCGGAGGATTTCCTGAACCCTTCGCTGAAAAACCAGCTGCCCGACCCCTTTCACCTGAAGGATATGCGGAAAGCGGCGGAACGCGTGGCGCGCGCGGTGAAAAGCGGGGAGCGCGTGGTCATTTTCGGCGATTACGACGTGGACGGTGCGACTTCCTCCGCGCTGCTGTGCCGGTTTCTTGCGGCGGCGGGGAATGCCCCGCGCATCTATATCCCTGATCGCATCGGCGAGGGTTACGGCCCCAACGAGAATGCTTTGTTACGGTTACGGAATGAAGGCGCAAGCCTGGTGATTACCGTGGATTGCGGTGCGGTGGCCTACGCCCCGCTTTCCGCCGCCGCCAAGGTGGGGCTGGAGGCGGTGGTAATTGACCATCATCTGGGTGCGGAGCAGCTTCCCGAAGCGGTGGCCGTGGTCAACCCCAATCGCCTGGACGAAACGACGGAATACCGCTACCTGTGCGCGGCGGGGGTGAGTTTTCTGCTCGCCGTGGCGGTGAACCGGCTGCTCCGCGAAAGCGGCTGGTATGCTGGCGGGAGGGTGGAACCCGATCTGTTTGCATTGCTGGATTTAGTGGCACTCGGCACGGTGTGCGACGTGATGCCGCTGACCGGCTTCAACCGCACACTGGTGGCGCAGGGGCTGAAAGTGATGGCGCAGCGGCGGAATATCGGCCTGCGCACCCTTGCCGACAGCGCAGGGATGGAAGGGCCGCCCTCCGTGTACCATGCAGGCTTCATGCTGGGGCCGCGCATCAATGTGGGCGGGCGCATCGGGAAATCCGATCTCGGCGCGCGGCTGCTCACCACGGAGAATGTTACGGAAGCGGAACAGATAGCGGAGGAGCTTGAGAAGCTCAACCGCGAGCGGCAGGCCATCGAGGTGCTGGTGCTGGAGGAAGCCATCGCGCAGGCGGAAGCGGCGGGCACGGATACGCCACTGATTATCGTGTCGGGTGCGCACTGGCATCCGGGCGTTTCCGGCATCATTGCGGGGCGGCTGAAGGAGCGGTTCCGCAAGCCCGCCGCCGTGATCGCGTTGCAGGACGGCGTGGGGAAAGCCTCCGCGCGTTCGGTGGCGGGGGTGGATTTGGGCGCGGCGGTGACGGACGCGCGGCTGGCCGGGCTGCTTGTTGCGGGCGGCGGCCATGCGATGGCGGCGGGCTTCACCGTGGCGGAAGCGAGGATTCCGGAACTTGGCGATTTCCTGCGCGCGCACCTGGAGAAAGCCGTGGCGCGCCATGCCTCGGCGCGGAACCTGCCCTGCGACCTGGTGCTGCAGCCCTCCGCCATTACGCTGGAACTGGCGCGGACGCTGGAGCGCATCGGGCATTATGGCAACGGCCATCCGGAGCCGCGCATCGTGCTGGAGCGGGTGCGTATCCTTCAGGTGATGCCGATGGGGGAAAAGCATTTCCGCTGCGTCATCGGCGAGGGAGGGATTGCTGGAAATCGATCAGTTAAATTGCGCGCTCCAGCTTTCCGCGCGGCGGGTACGCCACTGGGAGATGCGTTGCAGATCGCGGCGCGCGAGCCGGGGTGTGAAGCACATCTGCTCGGCAGGCTGCGCCTCTCCCACTGGCAGGGGCGCGAGCAGGCCGAGTTTTCCATTGAAGATATGGCGCGGGTGTAGGATAAGTATATATCTTTTGAGAGAGGGCAGAGCATCCTTGTCATGCCGTCTTCATGACGGCATCCGGCTGTCCCCCCATACTTGTTACGGGGCCAGACCCCGGCATTCGCCGGGGTGACAAGTAGCAAGTAATGCGGAAACAAAAGCAATCCTATGGCACGAAAATCCAAAACCTCGCATTCCCCTGTATCCGGCGCAAGCGGACTGGTGAAAAAGCTCGTGACGGTGTCCGACCATTTGAGCGGCCACGCGGGGGACGCGCTGGTGCTGGTGCTGCGCATCTGGATCGCGATGGTGTTCTGGAAATCCGCGCTGGTGAGCGTGGGCGACTGGACTTCCACCCTCGGCCTGTTCGTCACCGAGTTCCGCGTACCGTACCTTTCCCCCTCGCTCTCGGCTTATAGCTCGACGGCGATAGAGTTTCTCGGCGGGTTCATGCTCGTCATCGGTCTGGGAACACGGCTCGCCACCCTGCCGCTGTTGTGCCTGACCGGCGTGATCCAGTTCACCTACGAACACCATCACGATCATTTTTTATGGGCACTGGCACTGATTCTGCTGCTGTTGCACGGGCCGGGACGCTATAGCTGGGATTTTTTCTTCCGCCGCTCCGCCATGAAGGATAACATCCCCGCCGGCGACGCTACCATCGCGGTTTCCGGGCTGGTGGTGGCCGCGCTCAGCGTGTTCATGGTGCACGAATCCCTCGCGGCGGCGGGGATGCTGCATCCGTGGCTGGATGGGGTGGCGAAAGCCTGGAACGCGCTGGGTACACGTCCAACCCTTTGACTTCCTATTGATTCCTGCTAAAACTACGCGCTATGAAACCGCTACCCCAGAATTACGACGCGAAAGAATCCGAAAAACGCTGGCAGCGCGCCTGGGCAGAATCGGGCGTGTATGCGTGGCGCGATGATAAGCCCCGCGCGGAAACCTACGTGATTGATACCCCCCCGCCGACCGTTTCCGGCCTGCTGCATATGGGGCATATTTTCAGCTATACCCAGGCGGATTTCATCGCGCGCTTCCAGCGGATGCGCGGCCTGGACGTGTTCTATCCGATGGGCTTCGACGATAACGGCCTGCCCACCGAGCGGCTGGTTGAGAAAGCCAAGAAAATCCGCGCGGCGGATGTGGGGCGTGAGAAATTCATCGAGGAATGCGAGAGCGTGGCGGAGGAAGCCCGCAAGGAATTCCGGCGGTTGTTTGAATCCGTGGCACTTTCGGTGGATTGGAAACAGGAATACCACACGATTTCCGGGGAATGCCGGAAAATCTCCCAGCTTTCCTTCCTCGATCTGATGGAGAAAGGCCATGCTTACCGCAAGCTCCAGCCAATGCTGTGGGATCCGGTGGATCAAACCGCCATCGCCCAGGCCGAAGTGGTGGATAAGGAAACGAAAAGCCACTGGAATGATATTGTTTTTAAGGTTTGTCATTCTGAGCGAAGCGAAGAATCTCATGCGGCGGGAGATCCTTCGCCTGCGGCTCAGGATGACATCATCATCGGAACCACGCGCCCGGAGCTGCTGCCTGCCTGCGTGGCGGTGCTGTTCCACCCGGAGGATGAAAGATTTAACGGAAAGGGCTTAGAAGAAGGAATTGAAGGAGCAATAGATTTAAGAAATAAAACGGCCATCACCCCGCTGTTCGGTGTGAAAGTCCCGATTATTGCGGATGAAGAAGTGCAAAAAGATAAGGGTACTGGCCTCGTGATGTGCTGCACCTTCGGCGACGAGCAGGACATTAAATGGTGGGAGCGGCATGGGCTGCCGATGCGTGTGGTGCTGAATAAGTTCGGGAAGATTGATTTGCCCCAAATCAATAACTTTAGCCGAATTGAGGAAATTCACGAAAGAGTTTCATTCTTTCTAGGAATGGAGGGGTTTCTTGAGTTTATAGAAAAAAACTTATCTGAATGGGATAAGGAATATTCTACTGCTCCTGCTTGGAGTGGCAGCAACATTATGGCTTTGAGAGTCATTTCTTCAGTGGCAACCCAGGACGTCATTCCCGCGAAGGCGGGAATCCATGTCGCTGCGGAGCAGCGAATAACTGAAGATAAGGAGGAAATTTGCCGCTCACGCGGCAATGACGGCTCGGATATCCGGACTGAAAGGACAGAGAGCGAAAAAGAAAAACCACTAAGCGTTAGAGCTATAGGAATAATCCAAAATCTCCGCGCCCGCCCCTCCACCGGGAATCCGGGAGCGAGCGCGCGCGAGAAGATTATTGCGATGCTGAAGGAGCAAAACCTTCTGGTTAAGCAGGAGGAAATCAGCCATGCGGAGCCGTGCGCGGAGCGATCGGGCGCGGCACTGGAAATTCTGCCCACGCATCAGTGGTTCGTGAAGATTCTGGATAAAAAAGAGGTGCTGAAGCAGAAGGTGGACGCTTGCACCTGGCATCCGGATTATATGCGTCTGCGCGCGCATCAGTGGATTGACGGGCTGAACTGGGACTGGTGCATTTCCCGCCAGCGGTTTTTCGGCGTACCCTTCCCGGTGTGGTATTCCAAACGTGCGGGCGAGGAAGGCCGCATACTTCTGGCATCGAACGATAAATTACCAGTAAACCCACTGGTTGATTTACCGGATGGTTACAACCGCGAGGAAGTGGAAGCCGAAGCCGATGTGATGGATACCTGGGCGACTTCTTCCGTGTCGCCGCAATTGAGTAGCAAGGGGATTAACCGTTATGCGTCATTGCGAGGGAGCGATAGCGACCGCGGCAATCCAGAACAGGAAAAGGGCTGGATTGCTTCGCCTTCGGCTCGCAATGACGGTTTTGTATTGGATGCAGAACGCCACGCGAAACTTTTCCCCGCTGATCTGCGGCCTCAGGCGCACGAAATCATCCGTACCTGGGCGTTCTACACCCTCGTGAAAGCGCACCTGCATGAAGATACTATCCCCTGGAAAAACCTGATGATTTCCGGCTGGTGTCTGGCCGCCGACAAAACAAAAATGAGCAAATCCAAGGGCAATGTCATCACGCCCGTGGAACTGATCGAGGAGAAGGGCGCGGACGCGGTGCGGTATTGGGCTTCCACCAGCAGCCTCGGCGCGGATACGGCGTTTTCGGAGGATGCGCTGAAAATCGGGCGGAAACTGGTGACCAAGCTGTGGAATGCGGCGAAGTTCGCCAACATCCAGTTGGAGCGCGGAGAGCAGAGAGCAGAGAGCACGGTGGCGGAAGATGTTGCATCCGGCATCATCACCGAGGTGCTGGATAAATGGATTCTCACCCGGCTGTATCGCGCCGTCGCCAAGGCTACCAAGGAGTTTGAGGAATACGAATATTCCCGCGCGCGGGCGGCGATCGAGGATTTCTTCTGGAACGATTTTTGCGATAACTATCTGGAAATGGCGAAGGGTCGCGCCTATGACGAACATGGCCAGAATAAAACCGGGCAACAAAGTGCCATCCGCACCATTTACCATTGCCTGGAGGGCGTGTTGCGGCTGTTCGCGCCCATCGTGCCGCATATCACGGAGGAGCTTTACAGCCATATTTTTGCGGAAAAAACACGTTCTATCCATGCGCGCGGGATGTGGCCGAAGGCAGAGGATTATCCCGTAGATGAAGCGGCGGAAGCCACCGGCATCGCGGCGCGGCAGGTGCTGGACGAAGTGCGCAAAGCCAAGGCGGAAGCTGGGGTTTCCATCAAATGTCCGGTGCTACGGCTGGGCATCGGCGGCGGCGCGCGGGAAATTATCGCGCCGGCATTCGTGGATCTTTCCGCAGTAACCAGCGCGGCGGAAATTGTTTGGGATGAAAAAATCCCATCGCCATTGGGCGGATACAGCGTTTTTGTGCGACTCGCTCCGGCGGAAAAAGCGATATAACACACTGTACTATAATAAAAATACATAAAATACCGTCTTTTATTGCGCGTGACACGTGCTGACCCCCATGCTATAATTAACTCTTAATTGAGAATTGGCATGGGAGGGGAGAATCATGCAGTCACAGGGAGAGAAACACCACGCGCATACTGCAATCTACAGGAGTATCGGGATTAGCCTGATAACCCTGTTTCTCATGGCTCCGTGCACGGCAGGCGCGCGTGAAACGCTGGAATCCAGCCGGAAAATCGAACGCTGGTGGGGAAAAACCCCGCAGGAAGAAAAGACCAACAAACATAAGGCACTCGATCTTGCGCTGAAAAACCTTTCGTCTGACGATTATCAACAGCAGGAAAACGCGTTCTATTCCCTGGAAATGCTGGGGGAACAGGCCGTGCCGGGACTCATCGCCATCATCAGCGGCAGGCAGGATGGCGTAACGCCGAAAATGCAGATGGATGCCATCTATGCGGCGGGCAGAATCGGCGCGGTTTCAGCCCCTGCCGTGGCGAGCATCACCTCCGCGCTGCGGGATGAGAATCCGGACAAGCGCGCCATCGCGGCGGTCGCACTCGGAAAAATCGGTCGGAATGCCGAGGGCAGTGTGCCCTACCTTATCCCCTTGCTGAATGACAAAACCCCCTGGGTACGCGAAAGCGCGGCCACGGCACTCGACCGCATCCATATGCGGAAATCCACCATCGTTCTGGCGCATTACAGCCACGCCCGATAATACTCCCGCCCTCATAGCCCTGCAAAACAAGAATCCTGCATTCTTATTTAGCAAGACTGTAATAGTAAGCATTTGTTAATGAAAGAATCTGTCAGAAGAATAAAATTTCTTCGTAAAAACGTGTTTTTATTAACACTTAATTAAGGCAAGGCGTGGTATAACAGAAAGAGAGAAGAGACGTGTCCAACCTTGTAACAACAGGGTGGGGGGGGAAGAAAAGCCTCTGTGGAGGGGCGTGAGAGAGGGTGGGTATGGAAGAACAAGCACAACACGCGTTCTATACGAATGTTCGGCATCTGGTGGAACAGCGTCGGGACGAAATGGGCAGAAACGAAACAGGCCTGGCGGAAATAGCACTCCCCATCGCTGCCGAACTCGCGCAGGCGCAGCGGGCAAAAGGCGAACGCCCCAAAGCCGCGCCACCGGAAGGCGTTGGCCTGGATGCGATTGACGAGGCAATCAATGCACACGTTCCGGACAATGAAGAAAACGTCGTCCAGCGTGCCGGGCTGCGGGTGCTGCTCTATGAGGCAGAACGCCGCACACGTCATGGCGAAAACCTGGGCGCGGAGGAAGATCATCCGACAAGTCTCGTGCAGCACATCGCCGCCGCGCTGGTCGGGCGCAAGCAACAGGAAGGGGCGTTCCAGCAGGAGGGCGGCCAGAACACGCGGTAATTTTTGATGGGGCTATTCCATTTAGTGGCTAGACCTCCGTACAAGGCGGTGACAAGGTTGTTACCAATCCTCCGGTTTCTGCTCCTGTGTTGCGCTGCGCGGGCACTGGGTGGGTGATTTCTTATCACTGTCACCCCGCACTTGTTGCAGGGCTATCTTTCCTTCAACTATAACCCCGCAATCGTTTCGCTCTGCGGGGTGACAGCTTTCCCCCAGCCCCCGCTCCAGACTCATCCCCGTTTCCTGCCGGATCGCTTCGCCCACCGCGCCCTGCACCGCCGCTAATGCCTTGGGATCGGGTTTCGTTATTTTTCGCTCCTTTGTGCTTGCCGGGATTTCTCCCGCAATCTGCTTATCCACAATCCCCGCCAGCCGCTTGCCGACAGTGCTCTCAAGCTCCGCGAGAAGCTCCGACCCGCAGGCGGCGCACCGCAGCTTCTTCCCCGTCGCCCGCCAGACGCTGTAGAACGGCCCCGGAATCAGGAACACCAGCCACATCATCCATTCCATCTTCGCCGTGCCGCGCTTCGCTTTGCGCGGCGGCGCGATGTGCAGGCATTCCCGGCAGATAAGTTCGCGGGGCACATCGGTTACCCATAATGCCGCTGGTAATAATGCCGCACTGCCGTTTCAAATTCCGGCAATATCCCGGTGACGATTCCCCACACCGTTTCCAAATCAATTGTGCCAAGATACCCATGTACCAGAATATTCCTTAAACCCGCAATGTCTTCCCACGCTACGTGCGGGATGCGGCTTCTGGTTTGTTCGGAAAGCCGTTGTGTGGTTTCCGCCATCGTGTGCAGGCGGCGGATAACGGCATCCTGTACTATCCAGTTGGAATAGAATGCTTCCTTATTGGCCGCATCCGCCGCCAGCGCAGAGAGTTTCTCCAGCGCATCCAGGATATACAGCAGATAAATTTTTTCTTCCCCCGTCCTCATAGTTTTTTTATCTCGCTTGCGATGGATTCTCGGAAGGCGGGGAACAGGCCGGTTTCAAACGCAATATCTATTTTTCTTCCCAGCAGCGATGCTATTTCCCGTTGAAAATGCAGAAAGCCGAAAGGCTGCGTGACCGGGCGCTGCATATCAATCAACAAGTCAATATCGCTTTCCGGAGTTTCCTCCCCCCGCGCCACCGAACCGAACACCTGCACGGAGGCAATGCCGTACCGATGCGCCATGCCCAGGATGGCGGCGCGGTTGGATTCAATGTGCTGGAGGAGGGTCATATTTTGCTCACACGAACATTGTTACCGGCTGCTCGATATAGCCCTTGAATGCCGCGAGGAAGTTCGCGCCCACCGCGCCATCCACCGAGCGGTGATCCACCGAGAGGGTGGTGGTCATCATCGTGGCGGAGGTGATTTTCCCGCCCTGCGCGATTGCCCGCTCCTCGCCCGCGCCGACGGCCAGGATGCAGCTTTGCGGCGGGTTGATGATGGCGGAGAATGTTTTAATGCCGAACATCCCCAGATTGGAGATGCTGAACCCCCCGCCCTGGTATTCTTCCGGCTTCAGCTTGCCTGCGCGGGCGCGCCCTGCGAGGTCTTTCATCTCGTTGGAAATGGCCGGGATGGTTTTCTGGTCGGCGTTGCGGATAACCGGCGTAATCAGCCCGCCGTCAATGGCCACCGCCACGGAAACATCCACGTTCTGATAGAGCACAATCGCATCGTCGTACCAGGTGGCGTTGGATTCCGGAACATCCCGCATCGCCAGTGCCACGGCCTTGATGATCATGTCGTTCACGGAAATTTTATAGGCAGGCTTGCCCTCTTTTCCGGCGGATTTAACCGCGCGGGAATTGAGCTGCTCGCGCACTTCGAGGAGCTTGTCGAGCTGGCAATCCACCGTGAGGTAAAAATGCGGAACCATCTGCTTGGATTCCAGCAGGCGCCTGGCGATGGTCTGACGCATAGTGGTGTTTTCCACGCGCGCGAATTCTTGCCTGTCGCGGTGCACCGCGCCGCCGGCTCCCGCGAGTGAGGCTTCCACATCCTCCCTCGTCACACGCCCGTGGGGGCCGGTTCCGTGCACTCGGTGAAGGTCAACACCCTTCTGCTCCGCGAGTTTCTTCGCCAGCGGGCTTGCCATCACGCGCGCGCCGGTTTTTATGGCCTTCGGTGCTTCGGGTGCGCGGGTGGGAAGATTGGTTGATGGTTGATGGTTGATGGTTGATGGCAAAGGCTGTTTCCCCCCTGCTCCCTGCGCCGCTACTTCCGCTTTCGCTTCCACCTTCGGAGCCTCCTTCGGCTTCCAGCTATCGAGCGATTTTTTATCCTCGCCTGCTTTCAAGACCAGCGCGATGACATTGTTCACCGGCACATTTTTGGAACCGCCCGCCACCAGGATTTTCCCCAGCGTACCTTCGTCCACGGCTTCCACTTCCATCGTGGCTTTATCCGTTTCGATTTCGGCGATCACCTTGCCGGAGGTGATTTTATCGCCCTCCTTCACCAGCCATTTTGCGAGGTTTCCCTCTGTCATGGTGGGGGAAAGGGCGGGCATCAGAATTTCAATGGGCATGGGTTTAGTCCTTTGGTGTTACAATGTTTTCATTCATCATCGCTTGTTTTAAGGGCGGAAGATATTTTGTGATAACTTTCCAGATTCTTGCTTCGTTAATACCTTCTAAGTAATCATGCACAAGTATATTAAGAAAACCTGCAATATCCCGCCAATTGATTTCAGGATGCCGTTGTTTCATTTCTTCCGGCAATCGTTTCGTAGATTCCGCCATGGTTTGTAAGTTATGCAACACGGCATCATAGGTTTTTTTATCCTTACAAAAAATATCGTAATCGTTCCCTGCATACTCTTCAATATGCGTAATAGCCTCCACTATATGCATCACATAAAGCTGTGGATTTTTCTTCATAATGGCTTCGCCTCATTTAGCACACTGTCCCGTATAAACCAGTGCAGGCTTTCTGCTGGAACCACATCTACCTTCCTGCCCATCACATCCTGAGCATCCATTAAAAAACCGCCCAGATCGAACAAATCAGCTTCTCCCAGATCCACCAGCAGATCGAGATCGCTGTCCTCCCTCGCCTCACCGCGCGCGAAGGAGCCGAATACGCGCACGTTATGGATACCGTGCTGCGCGGCATATTCCAGGATTTTCCTTCGTTGCTCCTGCGTAAGCAATATCGGCATGATGGTTCTTCCGTTCAAGTAAGTTTCCAATAAAGCACGTATCCCGCCAGCATGATGCCGGTGCTCAGCAGCATGGCAAGCGGAAACGCGACATCCAGTTTCGCCAGCCACGCGAACATGAAGAAAAACAGGAAGCTCGGCAGCACCGCCAGCGGGATTTCCTTCGCAAATGCCCCCACCTTCTCCAGGCTTTTCGTATCGTGATAGAGGAATGTCATCGCCAGCATGGAGGTAAGCGGCAGCGTTATGATCATCGCGCCGAGCGCGGTGCTGCGCTTCGCCGCTTCCGAAGCGAGCACCGCTATCAATGCGCCGATGATGACTTTGATTGCAAAGACCATATTTTCCTTTCGCTCCCGCTTCGGCCTCCTGGCCTTCGCGATGAGCCTGAGGCACTTTCGCGCCACTAAAGAGCAGGCTTTCTAGCCCTGCTACTGGCAGTTCCCGCTGCGGTAGGCGTTCACGTTCAGGCTGGGCTGATAGCCTTTTTTGCTCAGCAGCACCAGCATATCCTTGCCCTTCGTGGCGGGGAGCACCGTAAAGGAGAGATTGCCGCTGATCTGCCATTGCTGTGTACTTCCCGCAGCACCAGGATTATAGGGATAGAGGCTGTAATTCATGGACTGCACGTCGAATTTATCCAGCGAAAGATCCTTCGCGATGGCGGAAACTTCCTTGATTTTCCCCTCCATCAATTCTCCCGCCACGCTGACATCCTTCTCGATGGAATTGAAATTCACGTTGATGTTGGCGGTTTCGGTGAGGGTGCAATCGCCCGTTCCGGTGGAAGGTGCCAGCAGTGATTTGGCATCCTTCTCAACAGCCACTTCCTGCCGGGCGGATTTCGCCTTCGCTTTCTCTTTATCTCCGGCTTTTTCTTCAGCCTGTGCAACGAGGGGAAGCGCGGCAAGCACGGCGAGCATAATGATCTTTTTCATAACATTCTCCTTCGGTTAAGGTTCAACGCGGTTACTTAATTCACTTACACACGCCCGGCTTATCCGCCAGCGGGTTCATGCCGGTTTCAAAGCCCTTTTGCTTCAGCAACGCCAGCAGTTCCTTGCATTTTGCTGCGGGCGCATCGAACGCCGTCGTCCCGCTCATCCGCCAACTTCCGGAGGAGGGTGCAAGCGTATAATTCACCGATTGCGGCTTGAACGGAGCGATCTTCAATGCTTCGGCTATCGCTGAGATTTCCCCAATCTTCGCCTGAATTTCCGTGTCGGTTGCACTCACATCTTTCGGAACAAACGCGAAATTTATGAAAATCTGCGCCACGCCCACGGTCAGGCAACGCGCGCCGTTCGGTGATTGCCCCGACCACTCCCCCGCGAACACCGCTGCCGGAACCAGCAGCAGCATCAGGGCGGGAAGGAGTGCGTTTTTTATCATATTATTTCCTGTAGCACGCCTTTTCCGCCGCTTTCACAATATCCGCCACCTGCGGCAGTGCCAGTGCTTCCAGATTCACCGCATATGGCATGGGCACATCCGCCGCTGTCAGCATTGCAATTGGTGCGTCCAGATAATCGAACGCCTCCGATTGCAGCTTCGCGGCGATGTCGGAGGCCACCGAACATTGCGGCCAGCATTCATCCACCACCACGCAGCGGTTGGTTTTCTTCACGCTGGCGATAATCGTGGCATAATCCAGCGGGCGGATGGTGCGGAGATCAATCACCTCCGCGCTGATGCCCTTTTTCGCCAGAAGCTCCGCCGCCTGCATACAGAAACCCACCTGCAGGCTGTAGCTTACCAGCGTGATGTCCGTTCCCGCGCGAATCACCGCCGCTTTGCCGATAGGGAGCACATAATTATCGTTCAGCACTTCCGGAGATACGTCAAATTTCTGGCCGTAGAGGATTTCGTTTTCGAGGAAAATCACCGGGTTCGGATCGCGGATGGCGGCCTTCAGCAGCCCCTTGGCGGATGCCGCATCCCACGGCGCAATCACTTTCAGCCCCGGAACCGCGCCATACCACGCGGCGTAGTTCTGCGAGTGCTGCGCGCCCACGCGCGCGGCTGCGCCGTTCGGCCCCCGGAACACAATGGGGCAGCGCACCTGCCCGCCGGACATATAATTGGTTTTCGCGGCGGAGTTGATGATCTGGTCAATCGCCTGCATGGCGAAATTGAAGGTCATGAACTCCACGACCGGCTTCAAGCCCGCAAACGCCGCGCCCACGCCCATGCCCGCGAATCCGTGTTCCGTAATCGGCGTATCCACCACCCGCCGCGCGCCGAATTCCGCCAGCAGCCCCTCGGTGACTTTATACGCACCCTGATATTCCGCCACTTCCTCGCCCATGACGAACACCTCTTCATCCCGGCGCATTTCCTCCGCCATCGCATCGCGTAAAGCTACTCGGACGGTTTGCTGTTGGGCAATCTGTTGTTCAGCCATTGCATTCCTCATCTTCAGTTTCTTTTTGTTTTGACTCTTCTAATAGATACTTCATCAAGCCTCTGCTATCATGAAATACCTTGCCGCCTTTATAACCTTCCGGAGGACTTATATACAGCGTTACCATGCCTGCGACATCCCGATCAACATGAATCTCGACCGGAAAATCCTTGTCCGCCTGTTTGCTTTTATAGAGCGTGAATCTTTCCGGCCAATTCATGAGCATTGCCGTCCTGCTCGCCAGATTTGCGGTCTCCGGGTTTGCTTGTTCCTTGACAGGGGTTAAGTTCACTAGAAAACCCTTCAGTTTTTCCATTTCCTCAGGGTTGCATACCACCCAGTGCGGGCCGAGGCAGCCATTGCCGGCATGGACTACCTCCAGCAGACTATTCGCTTTATCACACGCATATGCTGGCACAAACGCCGTCATCAGCGAAAAAGCGATTACATAGCTTATCATCCGCACTTTCATTATCGTCATCCCTATGGATTCCCGCCTTCGCGGGAATGACGTTTATTTTTTGCCGGATGCCGTCATTCGACGGCATGACAGAGCTGTGCATGACAGAACCTGTCACCCCGGCGTATGCCGGGGTCTGGCCTACTTCATTAAGTCGTAATATAAATCTTTCCATTCCGGGTTCATTTTTTCAATCGCTTCCATTTTAATTTTACGCCGCCATTTCTTGATCAGCTTTTCCCGCGCAATCGCTGCTTCTATCTGATCATAATGCTCATAATACACCAGTATCTTGATGCCGTATTTTTTCGTAAATCCATCCGCCACGCCTTCTTTATGTTCCCATACTCTGCGGGCTAGATCGTTGGTCACTCCTGTATAAAACGTGCTGTTTCGTGCCTTGGCCAGAAGATAAACATAATAGTTATGTTCTCGCATGGTTTTGCTCTGTTCTGTCACCCCGTCTTTATGACGGGGTCTGGCCTCCGGATGCCGTCATTCGACGGCATGACAATCATTGTCCGGCATTTGCCGGGGTGTAGTGCTCACACATTATAAACATCCGTATAAAGCTCGCTCGCATCCGGCTCCGGGGATTCCTTGGCGAAATCCGCCGCCGCCGCCATAATCTCCCGTACTTCGTCGTCCATTTTTTTAAGCGCGGCTTCCGTGGCGAATTTTTCGGTGAGGATATACTGCGCCAGATTGTGGAGGCAGTCGCGCGTTTCCTTCACGCAATCCACCTCTTCCTTGGTGCGGTATTTCGCGGGGTCGCTCATGGAATGGCCGCGGTAGCGGTAGGTTTTCATCTCCAGGATCATCGGGCCTTTGCCCGCGCGGGCGTGATCCACCGCCTCGATGCCGGCCTTGCGCACGTCGAACAGGCTCATCCCGTCCACCTGCATCCCCGGAATGTCGAAGGACGCGCCGCGCTTGAAAAGCTCGGTGGTGGAAGAGGAACGCGCAACCGAAGTGCCCATCGCGTATTCGTTGTTTTCGATGACGTAAATCACCGGGAGTTTCCATAAGGAAGCCATGTTGAAGCTCTCGTACACCTGCCCCTGGTTGGCGGCGCCATCCCCGAAATAGGTGAGGCACACGTTATCCGTGCCGCGATATTTGTTGGCGAAGGCGAGGCCGGTTCCGATGGGGACGTTCGCCCCCACGATGCCGTGGCCGCCGAAGAAATTATTGGGAATGTCGAACATATGCATCGAGCCGCCCTTGCCGCGCGAACAGCCGGTGGAACGCCCCATCAGCTCGGCGTAGACGATTTTCGGGTCGGTGTCGGCGGCGATCATATGGCCGTGATCGCGGTAGGTCGTAATGGTCTGGTCGGCCTTGCCGATGCAGCTTTGCAGCCCCACCACCACCGCCTCCTGCCCGATATAAAGATGGCAGAACCCGCCGATCAGCCCCATGCCGTATAACTGCCCGGCCTTTTCCTCGAAGCGCCGGACTTCCAGCATCTTGCGGTAGGCGTGGAGGATTTGCTCTTTCGAGAGTTTTACCTCGCTCTCTACCTTACTTTGTTTTGCCTTGCGGATGGCACTTTGCGCGGTGGCCATAGGTGTTTCCCGATGATGGATGATAGATAACGGATGATGGAATTTATTACTCCATCGTCCATCATCCTTAATCCATCATCCTTCTGCCCGCAACCACAAAACGCATTGTTAAGAACGAGAAGCGTTTGCATAACTGACAATAAATCATATTGCTATATAAATAGAAATGTAGTATGGTAAGGGCTTATACTTATGTTCACAGCTTGGCTTTGACATTCCCCGGATACCAATCCATCCGGTACAACATCCGAAAGGTAGCGTTCTAAAATCATGAACCGACACGCGCGACCGATGCTTACGACCTCGCATTATGTGCCGCAATACACGTCCAAAGCACCTGCGCCACATTCGCCGCAGTTTCCTCCCGGTTGCAGGAAGAAGAGCACTGGAGATTATTATCACCCGCGGCAACGGAAGACGCGTAACAAGAGAAGAAGTAAGTAAAATCTATCGTTACCCCCGCAGGCCATAAAACGCCTGAATGCCAATCACCTTTGTTATTGGCCAACAGTCCCAAAAATCAATCCCTTACAGGATTCTGATTTTTGGGGCTGTTCTTTTTTGGGGAGTCTTCTTTTTTGGGACAGCTTTCTTCTTGCGTGTGCGCTATATCCCGCATTGTCATAAGTTTTCGGCTGGTGTATAAAACTGGAGGTTTATCCGGAGGGGGATCGCTTTATGCTCAAAAATATGCCGATACGCGCCAAGATTTACCTTGGTTCTCTCACGCAATTCGGCCTGATGGCAATACCGGACGTACTTCTGCTCCGGGGGCAGGAGGGGCTTGCTGAAAATGTTATGATATTTTCGGTGATTGCCGCCCTGTTCATCATCACTCTCATCGGACGCGCCGTGGCCAAGCCTGCGCAGACCCTTACGAAGGTCATGACAGCACTGGCGGGTGGCGATCAGGCCGTCATCATTCCTTTCACGGATCGCAAGGATGAAATCGGTTCAATGGCGCGCGCCACGGAATCGCTCAAGCAAACTGCCCTCCAGGTATCCCATATGGAGGAAGAGAAAATTCAGATGCTGCAGAATGAAGAGCGGCAGCAGAAAGTCGAAGCGCGCATCAAAACATTCCGGGCAAGTGCCGAGGCCACGCTGGCAGCGGTTGCCACGGCGGTGGAAGACCTGAACCACACGGCGGGTACGATGAACCGGCTGGTCGCCACGGCAAGCGTCAAAACCAGCGAGGCCGCCTCGGCTTCCGACCAGACCTCGCAGAACGTGCAATCCATCGCTTCGGCGGCGGAGGAGATGTCGGCTTCCATCGGCGAGATTTCCATGCAGACCAACAACGCCACCAGTGCTGCCAACGCGGCGGTGGAGCGCGCCACCAGCGCGGGGAATACGGCGGAATCGCTGGCACTCGCCACGGAGAAAATCGGCCAGGTGGTGCAGCTCATCAACGACATCGCCGAGCAGACCAACCTGCTGGCACTCAACGCCACCATCGAATCCGCGCGCGCGGGTGAGGCGGGCAAAGGGTTTGCGGTGGTCGCTACGGAGGTGAAAAATCTCGCCGAGCAAACCTCCCGCGCCACCGAGGAAATCGCCGCGCACATCCAGGATGTGCAGACTGTTTCCAGGGAGGTGCTGGAGGTGATCAGCGTCATCCGTGATTCCATCGGCAGTGTGAACGAATATGTGGGGGGCATTGCCTCCGCCGTGGAGGAGCAGAGTGCCGTCACGCGCGACATCACCGCCAATATGAGCACGGCGGCAACAGGCGTGACGCAGGTGAACCAGAACCTCACCGAAGTTACCACCGCCACCAGCGAGGTGAGTGAATCGGCCAATCAGGTGTGTGATGCTTCCGCCTCGCTCTCGCAGCAATCGAAGCAGCTTGGGCAGGACATACGCACGTTCCTGGCAGATTTACAGGCGGCTTGAGGGAGTGTGGTGAGAGTGGAGAGTTTAGAGTTGAGTGAAAGGAAGAAGGCTATTTTTCACTAAATTCTCCACTCTCACCACTCCTTACACCACTCCTTCACTCCTTAAAAAGCCGCTTCCAGTTGCGCCGGGGCGTTTTGCCCACCTTTTTCCCGCGCGCTCTGCTCCAGCGCGGAGAAATCCGCCTGCCACATTTTTTCGAGCTGGTATTGCTGGCGCACTTCCGGGCGGAACAGGTGGACGATGATGTAGGGTGTATCCACCAGCACCCAGTCATTCTGGGGCTGACCCTCGGAAAGTGTTTTGATGCCGGAATTCCGGAGGGCGCGTTCCACATGATCGGCCAGCGCACCGACATGGGTGGTGGAAGTGCCGCTGGCGATAATCATGTAATCGGCGATGTCGCTTTTGCCCGCAAGGTCAATAACGACCACGTCGTGTGCGTTTTTTTCATGCAGGGTTGTTTCAAGGGCAGCCCGGAGGGCTTCGGTAAAGTGCGGAGAATCATGGAATGCTACCACGCTGTAGCCCCCTTGAACTGGCGGATTATGTAGATATTTCTACTTACCATTAAGTATAGTATAGCCCAAATTCGGAAGGGGCGCAAGTGTAATTCCGGGGGCTATTCTGTTTTCCCTCTCCCACGTGCGGGAGAGGAGTATTTCGTTAGCGAACGCAGTGAGGTTACGAAATACGGTGAGGGCACTGCTGCCGGAACCAAAGAAACCCCCTCCACAAATCCGGCCAATAAAATTGCAATTATCCCGTTGAAGCACGCACCCCGTCATTCCCCGACTTTCGGATTTCCTGCCTCTCCTGTACACAGGAGAGGCAAAAGGGAAAACATAATTTTCAACCGATTTCCTGGCTTGCGCTTTTCGCACTGCCCGGCGAGGTGGGCGGCGGGAACCCGCCCGAATCCGCTGCGGAAATATCCGCGCCATCGCCGCTCACGCCGCTGAGCATCCCGCTCACGTGTTCGGCTACGAAATCATCCACGTGGCCGGTGACGGACTGTCCCGTTGTTGGCAAGGTGAGGGCATCCCCGGCCTGAAGGTAGGGTATGGCGGTGGTAACGCCACCCGCAACGCCGCCGGCCAGCGCGCCGCCCGCATCCGCAAACTCGCCCTGCAACGCATACCCCGCCGCCTGAACGGCTCCGGCGGCTGCGTAAACAGCACCATCAACAATATCAATGGCGGTTTCGGTGACAGGTTCCGGATCCACGGTGGAAGCATCGTCCACCGCTATTGAGCCGACCTTCACGGCTGCGCCGGTAGCGATCAATGCCGCGCCGATGGAGGAAAGCGCGCCGCCGCCTTCGGGTTCTGCCTGCTGGTTTTCATCGCTCATGATCTGGTTTTCCTATGCGTTACAGTCCGATGCCCGTGCCGATGCCCAGCCCCACTCCGGGGGTCGGCGTGGGGGAAATCGCATTTTGCCCGGTGAGATCCAGCGGGGAAATGTCATCCCCGCCGAACATCCCGTTAAGTGCCGCGCCGATAAGGGGTATCGCCAGCGCAATGCCCACCACGGCCATCATGGTTTTCATGGTGCTGGAGGCGTTTTCATCCTCGCCCCCCGACATTCCTTTCACTAAACCATCAGCAAGCGACATGGCCTTCTCTCCTTGCCGTTACCTAGGAAATAGCGGCTTCCTGTTCCTGTTCCTGCGGGCGCGCATCCGGCGTTGCCGCGGCGGCGACGTTTGTTTCCTGAGGAACATCCTGCCCGCCGGAAGTGCCGTTCAACCCGGCGGATGCCTGCTCCAGTTCTCCCGGCGGAATGCTCTCCACGGAATTGGCGTTCGCTGCCGGAGTCTGGGCGGGGGCTTCATCCTGCGGTGCTTGCTGTTCTGCTGTATCTTCTGCCATCATTATGCTCCTTGAGTTGGTGAAAAATGCAATGCTGTATCCTTTATATTCCCCGAATGTTTCAGAAATATGTCAGCTTATATCCTGAGTATAGCACAGTATGGTTAATAAAAAGTTAACGAAACGGGGATTTTTAGCAAAATTGCTACAAGGCGAGCTTTTTCCGCAGGATTTCGTTCACCGAAGCCGGGTTCGCCTTGCCTTTTGAGGCCTGCATCACCTGGCCGACGAACCAGCCGAACAGCCCCTCCTTCCCGCCGCGATATTCCGCCACCTTGTCGGCGGCCTTGGCGAGCACCCCGTCCACAATGGCCTCAATCGCGCCGATGTCCGTTACCTGTACCAGCCCTTTTTCCTTCACGATAACAGCAGCATCCTTGCCGCTGGCGAACATTTCATCCAGCACGGTTTTGGCGATTTTGCCGCTGATGGTATTATCCGCGATGAGCACCAGAAGCCCGGAAAGCTGCCGCGCGGAAACGGGGCTGGATTCAATATCCTTACCTTCCTTGTTCAAACGTCCGAACAGTTCCGCCGTCACCCAGTTGGCAGCGAGCTTGGGATCGTTTCCCTTCGCCGCTTCCTCGTAATAATCCGCGTTGGCGCGGTCGGCCACCAGCACACCCGCATCATACGGAGATAGCCCAAAATCTTTCATGTAACGGGCTTTTTTCGCGTCGGGAAGTTCGGGGAGGGTGGCCTTTATCGCACCCACCCAATCCTGCCCGAACACCAGCGGATAGAGATCGGGATCGGGGAAATAGCGGTAATCATGCGCATCTTCCTTGGAGCGCATCACGCGGGTTTCGCCGGTGTTGGCATCGAACAGGCGCGTTGCCTGTTCAATTTTACCGCCGCTTTCCAGTGCCTCAATCTGCCGCCGCGCCTCGAAATTAATGGCGTTCACCACATTGCGGATGGAGTTGAGGTTTTTAATCTCATTCCGTGTGCCGAGTTTATCTCCCGGCTTGCGCACGGAAACATTGGCGTCGCAGCGCAGGTTGCCTTTCTCCATGTCGCCGTCGCACGATCCGAGATAACGCAGGATGGAACGCAGCTTCTTCATATATTCCGCCGCTTCCTCCGCGCTCCGCATATCGGGCTTGCTGACGATTTCCATCAGTGCCACGCCTGCGCGGTTGAGATCAATGAAGCTCTTTTCCGGGGATTGGTCGTGCATGGATTTTCCCGCGTCCTGCTCCAGATGGATGCGCTCGATGCCGATCTCCCGCGTACTTCCGTCAGGAAGATCAAGAAGAATTGTGCCCTCGCCTACGATGGGATCCTTGAACTGCGAAATCTGGTAGCCCTGCGGCAGATCGGCGTAAAAATAATTTTTGCGGTCGAACACTGAGCGGTTGTTGATCTTCGCATGAAGCCCCAGCCCGGTGCGGATCGCCTGCTCCACGCAATAGCGGTTGATGACGGGCAGCATCCCCGGCATGGCGGCATCCACGAAGGCAACCTGTGTGTTCGGCTCCGCACCGAAGCCGATGGGCGCGCCGGAGAACAGCTTGGATTGCGAGGCCACCTGCGCGTGGACTTCCAGCCCGATGACCAGTTCCCATTCGCCGGTTTCGCCCTGGAGGAGGTTGGTGGCGGTTGCGGTATTCATGTTCTTTCTCTTTTATTATGACGGGTGCAGCAGGGTATTTCTACCAGATGCGGGGGCTGTGAGTCCAGCGCATTTCCATCAAGGTCACGCGATTCTGGACTTTGGATTCCGGAATCTGTAAAGTGCTTCCGCTTTTGCGCCGCGTCGCGCGCGTACTGAATAATTTATGCCCCGCCCCGGAGCCTCATGTGAAAATAAATACGTCTGCAAGACTGGTGGCGGCCTACGCCACGCACGATAATTCCCTCGCCATACTGGGGCGGGTGGTCACGCATTTTCTGGAAATCATCGGGCGGGTTGCGATTTTCACCGGGACCTCGCTGTGGGCACTCGCGAGGAAGCCGTGGTATACGCGGCAGATCACGCGGCAGATGATGGAAATCGGCTATTACTCCCTGCCCGTGGTGGGCTTGACTGCCATTTTTACCGGTGCGGTGCTGGCACTTCAGAGTTACACGGGATTCATGCGCAGCGGCATCGGCGCGGAAAGCTCGGTTGCCTCCATTGTCATCATCGCCATCACCCGCGAGCTTGGCCCCGTGATGGCCGCGCTGATGGTAGCGGGGCGCATCGGCGCATCCATTGCGGCGGAAATCGGCACGATGCGGGTGACGGAACAGATTGACGCGCTTTCCACCCTCTCCACCAACCCGCATAAATACCTCATCGCGCCGCGCATCATCGCGGCGGTGCTGGTGCTGCCCTGCCTGGTGGGGGTCGCGGATGTCATCGGCGTGTTCGGCGGGTATCTGGCGGCAATCCACAAGCTGAATTTCTCCGCCGCCACCTATCTCCGCGCGACGCTGGACGCGCTGGAATGGGGCGATGTATGGTCGGGGCTGGTGAAGGCGGCGGTGTTCGGCTTCATCATCACGCTGATGGGCTGTTACCACGGCTTCCATTCTGACAAGGGCGCGCAGGGCGTAGGTCGCGCCACTACCAATGCCGTGGTGAGTGCTTCCATCCTCATCCTGTGCTTCAACTACATCATCACCCAGATTTTCTTCGCGTCATGATGGGAGGGCGGGATGTATTTCTTCTATTTCGATGAGTCCGGTTCCCGCGACCCTTCCATCGGTACGCCTGAAAAACCGAAAAACCATCTTTATGTACTGCTTGCTGTTGGTATGTATGAAGGCCAGTGGCATCATTTCGAGCGCACCGTTTCTAATACCAAGCTGGAGTTGGCAGACTATCTTTGCCAGGAACGCAAAGGCAAATTTGACCTTGCTGCGTGCGAAATAAAATCCAATTGGATCAGAAACTCCAAAGAGCGGAAAGAAAAAAGCCCCTTCCTGCACGCACTGGACAGCGAAGATAGAGAACGCCTTGTTGCAACTTTTTTTGAGCAAATCGTTGAACGCAATACTGTGATTATGGCCGCCGTTGTTGACAAGCGTTATCTCCACGACCATATGACCCATGAAACACTCCACAAAAAAGCCTATGAATTCTTATTGGAACGTATCGAAAACTATATGAATGAATACCATTCGCGGCATAGGGCGCTCATAGTAATGGATGACACAAGCAAGGAACTGAACCAGGCGGTTGCCATGAAGCACGCCTTCTTCCAGCGCGCAGGCAATCAGAACACGCGTTTCAAGCATATTGTAGAATATCCGTTCTTTACGCGGAGTGAGCTATCTAACGGAGTGCAATTGGCCGATCTTCTCGCGTATAATGTTTACAGGGCATTCAAGGACGAGAATTTCTCCTACCCATACCTTCAACTGATGCTGCCCAACCTTTACAGTCGGAAAGAGGGTAAAGCGATGGATGGCTTAAAGGTCTGGCCGGAAAAATCGCCCTTGATAGAAAAGGCTCGGCAGGCGTGGAAGGTATATAAAAACGGAAATCTACTGAAAGTAGGGGCGTAAAAGGAAAATTATTTAAAAAGGAAAATTATGATGTCAGGCTGGGCATTACCCCATATCGAGCTCACCAGGAGCACCTGACATATAAAGAATATACCACTATTTATAAATCGGCAAGGGGTTTTGCGAAAAACGCAAGTGTTATATTCAAGTTATTAATATAAAAAGAAAGATTCAACTTTAAGGTCAACATTATGATTGCCATCACTCCCAAAATCGAGGTGCCCAAAATCGAGGTGAAAGACCTCGCCAAGGCGTTCGGGCGCAAGAAGGTGCTCGCGGGCGTGAGCTTCACGGTGAACAAGGGCGAGTCGCTGGTGGTCATCGGCGGCTCCGGCACGGGGAAATCCGTGCTGCTCAAGAACATCATCGGGCTGCTTCGCCCCGACAAGGGAACTATCCGGATTGACGGGGAAGACACTACGCGGTTTGCAGGCAGCGCGCGGGATACGGTGATGCGCAAGTTCGGCTATCTGTTCCAGGGCGGCGCGTTGTTCGATAGCCTGCCCATCTGGGAGAATGTGGCGTTCGGGCTTATCCAGGCGGATGGTATGGAGCGCGATAAGGCGAAGGAAATCGCGCTGACGAAACTGCAATCGGTGGGGCTGGATAAAGAGGTGGGCGCGCTGTTCCCGGCGGAGCTTTCCGGCGGGATGCAGAAACGCGTGGCACTGGCGCGGGCTATCGCGCGCGATCCGGAAATCATTTTTTTCGATGAGCCAACCACGGGGCTGGACCCCATCATGGCGGATGTCATCAACGGGCTGATCGTGAAAGCCTCCAAGGATCTGGGTGCCACCACCATCACCATCACCCACGATATGGCGAGTGTGCGGAAAGTCGCGGATAACGTCGCCATGCTGTACGAGGGCAAGCTCATCTGGCAGGGAACCGTGAAAGCGATGGAAAAGAGCGGCAATCCGTTCGTCGAGCAGTTCATCCACGGAAGGGCAGAAGGGCCGATAGCGATTAAATTGCAGGATCATTAAGGGAGTGGTGAGAGTTTAGAGTTGAGAGTGGAGTGAAGATTGCTCTACACTCCACTCTCAACTCTCACCACGCAACTCTCATCATGGCCAAGCCTAAACATCAGTTCGTCTGCCAGGAATGCGGTGCTGTTTCGCAGAAATGGGCGGGGCAGTGCGCGGATTGCGGCGGCTGGAACTGTATCGTGGAGGAAACCGCGCCGCGCGGCTTCACCAAGGTGAGCGGGCAGGGCAACGCGGGCGGAAAAACGCTGGATTTCGAGGATTTGAGCGCGCAGGCGGGCGAAGCACCGCGCACCCCCACCCGCATCGGGGAGCTGGATCGGGTGCTGGGCGGCGGGTTGACGCGCGGCTCGGCGGTGCTCATCGGCGGCGACCCCGGCATCGGCAAATCCACGGTGCTGCTGCAGCTTGCCGCCGGCCTCGCTGCAAGCGGGAAAACCGCCATGATCGTCACCGGCGAGGAGTCCACCGCCCAGGTGCGGATGCGCGCGAAGCGGCTGGGGCTTCAGGATGCGAAGGTGCACCTCGCCTACGCCACCGGCGTGGGGGAGATTCTGGCCGCGCTGCGCCGGGAGAAACCCGACCTCGCCGTGATTGATTCCATCCAGACCATGTTCGTGGAGGATATTGATTCCGCACCCGGAACGGTTACGCAGGTGCGCCAGTCTGCGCATGAACTTATCGCGCTGTGCAAGCAGATCGGCACGGCACTGGTGCTGGTGGGGCACGTGACGAAAGACGGGCAGATTGCAGGCCCCAAAGTGCTGGAGCATATGGTGGATACCGTGCTCTATTTCGAGGGCGACCGGGGGCATCAGTTCCGGCTGCTGCGTGCGGTGAAAAACCGCTTCGGCGCGGCGGGGGAAATCGGCGTGTTCGCCATGACGGACAAAGGGCTGGAGGAGGTGACGAACCCCTCCGCGCTGTTTATTTCCGGCAAGGCAGGCGAGGTGAGCGGCTCAGTGGTGTTCGCGGGGGTGGAGGGCACACGCCCGGTGCTGGCGGAAATTCAGGCACTGGTTTCGCCTTCGACAATGGCGCAGCCGCGCCGCGCGGCGGTGGGGTGGGATGGCAGCCGCCTGGCGATGGTGCTGGCGGTGCTGCAGGCGCGCGGGGGCTATCGCTTTGCGGATAAGGAAGTGTAGCTGAACGTGGCGGGTGGCCTGCGGATTACCGAACCGGCGGCGGATCTGGCGGTGGCGGCGGCACTGGTTTCGGCACTGGCGGATATGCCCTTCGCGCCCGGCAGCGTGGTGTTCGGCGAGGTGGGATTATCCGGCGAAGTGCGCCCGGTCGCCCAGACCGAAGCGCGCCTGAAAGAAGCGCAAAAACTCGGATTCAAACAGGCCATCCTGCCGCCGCTGGAAAAGGCTTCTCTCCTAAGTAAATCTGATGCAAGTATGGCCTTTATTCTTTCCCCGGTATCGTATATAAGCGGGCTGAAAATGTTTCTGGCGAAACGGGATGCCGGATGACGTATGATGGGTGATGGAATTTTCTTTCATCCATAATCCACCATCCGTCATCCATCATCCATACAACCATGCCCTTCACCGAGATTGACATTGCCGTCTGCGTGATTCTCAGCACTTCAGCGCTGATCGTGTTCCTGCTGGGCGGGATACGTGTGCTGGTGGGCTTCGCCAAATGGGTCGGTGCGGCGATTATTACTTTCCTGCTGTTCCCGCAGGCACTGGAACAGACCAAGGGCACGTTCAGCAACCCGATGGTCGGCAATGTGTTGCTGGTGGTGGGGCTGTTCGTGGCGGCACTCGTCATCTGCTCCATCTTCGCAGCCGGGCTGATGGCCGCGATGGGGCCGTTCAAACGCAGCCTGCTGGATAGATTGTTCGGCCTCGTGCTGGGGCTGGCAATCGGGTTCTATCTTGTATCCGTGATGCACATATTGTTCGCCACGGCGATGGCGAAGGACGGAAAGGAACCGGAAAAACTCACCCACGGCGCGACCTATAAGCTCACCAAATACGGCGCGGATATGCTGAAGGATAAAGCGGGTGGCATATTCGAGAAAATCCTCGCCACGCTGGAGGAAAACAAGAAGCTGACCAAGGAACAGGCGGAAGGGGTGAAAACAAAAATGAAGGAAATGCTGAACCAGGAAGGCAAGGTAATCGGCGAGGAAGTGCATGAAGCGGGCGAGAAAGCCGCAGAAGAAATCAAGGATTCCGGCCATCTCACTGTTTCCGGGCCGTCTGACGACGAAGATACTTCCGGGGAGAAAATGGCCGGGGAGAAAAAAGAATGATGGAATTCACCACTAACCCGTTCGATTGCCATCCTTTCAGTGGGGATGCGTTGCATGAGGAATGCGGCGTGTTCGGCATCATCGGCCATGTGGATGCCGCTGCCCATTGTGTGCTTGGTCTGCACGCGCTCCAGCACCGGGGGCAGGAGGCGGCGGGGATCGTCACCACCGATGGTGAGCAGTTTCACCAGCATCTCGCCTTCGGGCGCGTGGGCGAAAATTTCAGTTCCGGCGAGGTGATGGAAAGCCTGAAAGGCAGTGCCGCCATCGGCCATAACCGTTATTCCACCAGCGGCGAGAAAAAGAACTACAACAACATCCAGCCGCTCGTTGCGGAAATCAGCATCGGCAATGTCGCGCTTGCGCATAACGGCAACCTCACCAACGCGCAGACCCTCCGCCGGGGGCTGATCGGGGAGGGCACGATTTTCCGCACCACGATGGATACGGAAGTGGTGGTACACCTGCTCGCACAGAGCCGGAAAGGCAATATAACCGACCGGTTGATTGACGCACTCTCCAAGGTGGAGGGCGGGTATTCGATGGTGGTGCTGACGAAAGATAAACTGATCGGTATACGTGACCCACTCGGCATCCGCCCGCTGATGCTGGGTGAGCTGGATGGTGCGTATATCCTCACCTCCGAAACCTGCGCGCTGGATATTATCGGCGCGCGCCATGTCCGCGATGTGGAGCCGGGCGAGTGTGTCGTCATCCGCGCGGGCGGGCAGCCGGAAAGCCAGCGTCCGTTCAAGAAACTCGCGCCGCGCTTCTGCATTTTCGAGTATGTGTATTTCTCCCGCCCGGATAGCGTCATCTGCGGGAAATCGGTGAATGACATGCGGAAGCTGATGGGCGTGGAACTCGCGCGTGAAAAGCCCGTGAAGGCCGACATCGTCGTGCCCGTGCCGGATTCCGGCGTGGCGGCGGCACTGGGCTATGCGGAGGAATCCGGCATCCCGTTCGAGATTGGCATCATCCGCAACCACTATATCGGGCGCACCTTCATCGAGCCGACGGAGCAGATCCGCCATCTGGGCGTGAAGCTCAAGCATAACGCCAACCGCGCCATCATCGAGGGCAAGCGCGTGATTCTGGTAGATGATTCCGTGGTGCGCGGCACGACCAGCAAGAAGATCGTGGAGATGGTGCGTCAGGCCGGGGCGAAGGAGGTGCATCTGCGCATCTCCAGCCCGCCCACCACCGATCCGTGTTTCTACGGTGTGGATACGCCGAGCAAGGACAAGCTGCTGGCCTCCAGCATGGGCGTGGGGGCAATGGCGAAATTCATGGGCGCGGACAGCCTCGCGTTTCTTTCCGTGAATTCGCTCTACCGCGCCGTGGGAAAAAAAACCCGCAACGACAAACAACCCCAATATTGCGACGCCTGCTTCACGGGCGATTATCCCGTGAAAGTGCGGGATAAGGAAATGAAGGCCGGGTGCGGGGGGTGAGGGCGCAATACATCACGTCATTCCCGCGCAGGCGGGAATGGGAATCCAGCCCAAGCCGCGTCTGCAGCGGAATAGCTAAAAGATTTTCAGCGGCGTAGACACGCCGCTACTGGATTCCCGCCTGCGCGGGAATGACATAAATACTTATAGCAAATGCTCTAACGGGCTAGCGCAGCGGAACCGCGTTCCGGAGCGGCGGGAGCAGCCTCTGCCGCCTGCGCCATAGCATCCGGCTGCAGACCGGCGGCAGCTTCCGCAAAGGCTGGAGAATTGCGCGCTTCATCAAGGGGAGCCGCTCTTTCCGCCAGCGCGTCCCTGTCTTTTTCAAGCGCGGGGTAGTAATCCGGCTCAAGATACGCCCGCGCATTCACGGCGGTATTGTCGTCACCCCCGCCGGGATAGCCTGAAATGCCGGCACTATGCTGAGTTTCTGTGATGGCTTCACCCAGCACTATGTGCGCCTCTCCTTCGGTGAAGTTCTCGCGCGGCGTTGGCGATTTCCTTCGCTCTTTCAGGAATCCGGGATTTGGCTTCGTCAATGATTTCATGTTGTGCATCCGACAACTGCTCGTCAGGGGTCAGGGTGAGTGCTTTGTAATCCACGTCCCTTTCCACCGCAATTTCCCTTAAGGTATCCTGCGCAAGATGGTGCGCGAACTGGCTTCCTTCATCCGCGCCCGCCCGCTCTATCGCGTTGGCGAGGCGATCCCTGTCCGAAAGTTCCGGATTATGCGAATCATCAACATATTCAATTTTGCTCATACACCCTCCCAAAAATTTCTTTTAGTAAAACACCTGATAACCTATCATAGCATGGCAATAGTTAACAAAAAGTAAAGATTTGTAATTATCCTCTTGAAGTACGTACTTCGTCATTCCCCGACTTTTTGTGCCTTGTCGCGCCATAGCCCGCAGGGCGAAGGCGGAAGCAAAAAGTATAGGGGAATCCATGCCTGCTGCAAGCAAACATCTGCGCGTAACGGCATTGTCCCCTAAAGATAGATGTGCTGTCATTCCAGCGAAGGCTGGAATCCAGTAGCGGCGTGTCTACGCCGCTGAAAGACCGTAGTTATTTCGCCGCAGACGCGGCTTGCGCTGGATT
>JAHFPR010000235.1 GCA_023269645.1 Alphaproteobacteria bacterium
GGTTGTCTGATAGGTGGGTGTACCGCGTCACGTTGGCGAGGCCTCGCTGTCCGAGGGATGTGGCTATGTCGTTGGCGGATACGTTCTCACCATACATCTTGAGATAGGAGGCGTGGGTATGCCGCAGATCGTGGAAGCGGAAGTCCTCTATCCCTGCCACGCGCAGGGCATCACGCCACTCGCGTTCGATGTTGAGAGGAAGTCCCGAACGTGTCTGGAATACTAAATTGCCGCGGTGCCGCAAGCCCCCCATCCATAAGCCGAGCAGCTCCACCATCTCATCGAACAGGTATAGCGTGCGCGGCTCGCCGTTCTTGGTATCGTGGATCACAGCCATGTTCTCGGCCAGGTTCACCTCTTTACGCTTGAGCGTGAGTATCTCCATCTTTCGCGCGCCGGTGAAGATAGCCAGCAACACGATGAGGTACAGCGGCTTGCGCTGCTCCAGCTTGCAGGCCATCAGGAGCGCGGGGTATTCGTGTGGGAGCAGGTAACGCGACCTGCCGCGTGATTCCTTCTTCTTCTTCATCCCTTCCATCGGGTGTTTCTCGATCCACTTCCAATCTGTTACCGCCGTGGATAGCGCGTGGGAGAGAACGGCAAGGTAACGGTTTACGGTCGCGCCTGTGAGCCTGCCACTGGCGCGAGTGCCGGCGAGCAGTTTGTCGCGCTCCTCGGCGATCTGTCCCTGTGAAAGCTGGGCGAGCGTGTACTGTCCGAGCCGCGACCTCCACCATGCCAGTTGCGCCTTTTGCTGGGCGATGTAGGAACGCTTGCGGCTTTTCACTTCCAGCACTGTGTCAACGTACTGATCTATCAGCATCGCCACCGTCTTTTCCTGCGCGGTGAGGTTGATGCGGTAGCGACCCGCCCGCATCTCCTCCTCGGTTTTCGCCGCCCAGGAACGCGCGTGGCTCATTCTGTTGAAGGTGGCACTGCGCGGCGGGAATCCGGCAAGTCGAATCAGGGCGCGGTATGTCACGCGCCCATCCACGCTTTCCCTCCGCGCATAGCTTGCCATCACGCAGCTTCCCCGAAATCCATTTGGAGTTGCGCCCGCTTGCCCTTGAGGTAGGCATCCGCCTCCAATTCCAGCTTATCCAGTGCGCGGATGGTGTACTCCGGCAGGAGCGCGGCTTCCTCGTTATCGTTGTGATCCTCGTAGGGCAGATACGGCGTGTTGAAGAAGAAGGGCGAGGTGGCGGTATCCAGCTTGACGTAGCCCGAGATCACGGCACCGCGCACTCCTGTTTTCTCGCTGGTGCTGAAACTCACGCCGCTGATCGTCATGGCGAACTGCGCGTATTCCTCACTCCATTGCAGGATATGGCGCACGGAGTTTTCCAGCCCGCGCATCGCCAGGGCGAAGTCCTGATGCGCCTGCTCGGTGCTTTTGAAGGTGATCTCCTTGCTGTTGTTCTCATCAATCACCTCCTCCATGCACAGCTTAACATCCTGCTCTTTCAGGGTGATTTTCGTGAAACGGCGTTCACCAGCAGGCAACGAAGGCGCGGGATCGGCGGGAGGATCAACCCGCAGGTCGTTGGCGACCTGTTCCTGGAAATCCTGCATCTCCTTTTCATTATCCATGTCGAATGTTTTGCCCGCATGGGTGAGCGTTGTTTTCGCGCCGCCTTTCTTGCCTGCCATAAAAACCCCCGAATCTGTGAACCATAATTGAACCAGAAACCTATACTCTCCCCGCTCAAACAGGCGCGGGAGGGGCATTTACGGGATTTTGTTCAAGTGATTACATATCTTGTAAACAAATATGCCCTATGTCATTGAATAATAATAACAACTCACTTAACGCAAAAAAGAGGGTATTTTTCCCTGATAACGTTCAACAGCATGGCCATGTCAGTTTTTTCGCCCGACTCGTAGGCGGCGATTTATCGGAATCGGCAATCTGCTCCATTTGGCAAACTGAATGTTTATGCTTAGTGCTGGCCTATTCTTTCCGAGGCCGCAGAAAATAGGCCACTTCCTCTTTTTCTCCCTCGTTTGAGGTGAGAAAACAGGAAGCGGGCGATGGGCTGTCTTTTTGAGATGGGATTATTACGGAACTATTGCGCCGCCGGATCGCGGGCAAGAAAAAGCCCGCCGGGGAGGAGGGGGGAACCCGGCGGGCAACACAAGCGAATGCGGGAGGGTTAGGCGTCCGCTTGCGTAACTGCTGCGTACTTCGGATCCACCAATCCCCATGCTCCGGCAACCAGCGCGGCGCTGGCGTTGCCCGTGGGGGTGATGGTGGCCTGGATGTAACGCTTCGTGCTCATAACCAGCAACTTGCGGATTTCGTTGTCATCATCGAACTGGAAGCCCGCCGCCGTGAGCGTTCCGCCCACAACCTTGCTGGAGTCCACCGCGTTGCTGCCGCTCATGTTCGAGGCATCGCTTTCCGCCAGCGTCACCGCGAAGGTGGCATCGGCATCGGCGATGGAGCCGGTGAGCAGAAGGAGGAACGCACCCGCGAATCCCTTGGTATCGAGAATCTGCGTGGTGAGCGCCGTATTGTCGGCATCGGAAACCGGCGAAAGGCCGCGCTTCCACAGTACGCTGTTATAAAGATCATTCATATACTTAACTCCGTGTTGAAGGTTTGCAAACCCACCTGTTTCCAGGCTTGGGAGCATTATCCACCGCTAGGATGATGGTGGGGAGGGTGGTTTTGCGGTGGCGATGGCCTGCTTGAGCCTTTCAGGGAAATGCACGTTGAACCGCCGCAGCGCAATTTGCTCCGCCGTTTCGTGGAAGGGGAAGCGCGGCTTGATGATCGCAACG
>JAHFPR010000004.1 GCA_023269645.1 Alphaproteobacteria bacterium
AGGTGCGGGGTGACATTACTTACTCGGCAGCGGAGTTTCCGGCGCGATTCCTACCCAATCCGGAAACCAGATTTTATATATCCACAGGAACGCGCCGCTTTCCTTCATGGCGAAAAATATCGCCCAGAACACCAGCCCCGCAAGCAGCCCCGCAAGCAGATCATCCGCCATGATGCCCCATCCGCCCTTGAGGTTCCGGTCGGCGCGCCCGATTAGCCCCGGTTTCCAGATGTCGAACAGCCGGAACAGCAGGAACAGCACCGCCAGATAGCCCGGCCACAGCACCAGGAACGGGCGGAACGCCATCATGTCCTGATGCAGCAATATCCCCCATCCGATGATCATCACCGATGCGCCCACGAGTATCCCCGCCACCTCGTCAATCACCACCTCGCTGGGGTCATCCTTCGTGTGCCGCCGCGCGTAAACCCCGCTCGCCCAGGTTCCGATGGGGATAATGAGCACAGTGGCGGCGAGGATAACAACCGGGATAGCCAGGGGGTTCAGCACATTCCCCTCCGGCGCGAAAATCAGCCACACCAGCAGGTAGATGGTGAACAGCGAACCCCACGTTCCCGGCGCGGGGCGGATGCGCCCGACATGAAGGCTGGTGGCGATCATCTCCGCCGGGTGGAGCCACGCAAATCGCCGCTTCACCAGCGCATAGAACGACGTGCCCAGAATCCATGCAGGAAAAAACCCGGTGGCGAAAAACATCAGCCATGCGCCGATCTGCTGCCGGGGGTCACCCGCCGCGAACAGCAGCCCGAAATGCTCCACGAGCCAATCGTATCTGGAATAGGGATCGTTCATTTGCATAATGCTTGACAAAAAACCATTCTGGTGTTACCTTAAAATTAAGGATTGGGCTTTTCCCGGTCGACGAAAGGGTTCTGGATTTATTCCGGAGCCCTTTAGTTTTTTGGGAAGCATTTATACCTTTTTAGTTTGGGGACGATTATCTCCCACGCCCTGTTTTTCTGTTGTGGTCTTAAGAAATGAAGTGCGGTTGGTCGTGCAAGCAAGTCGGCGAGTTGCAGGCCTGAGGAATTACTGCGTTTGTCTGTAAAAACCATTTCAAATGAAAATCTCTGAAAATCGTAATCAAAACAACCCCAGCTACTCTGATTATTAATAATTCTATGAAATTCCAATTCAAGATCACGATCCTCTTTTACTCCACGCCCCTCAATAATCAGGTGTATACGTTTACCCCCCTGATGGCGTGATAACAACATATCAAATACTCTTTCCATGCAAAACAATAATGAGATTTCATAAGGACTGAAGGGGTCAGGATAACGCTTTTTTAGTTTTTCTTTATCAATAATCGAGGCACAGTATTCAAAGGGCATGACTTCCAGCATTGAGGCCAGATCATTATAAAAATTCTTCCGTAAATCCGCATTCGTCCTCAACAGGCCAAAATATCCTTTCTCTTTACGAATATCATTCTCATGCAGAATAATCTGATCATGCCCCCAGTATTTGCACTTGAGTCGCTGGAAGGCTGGAACAACCGTCTGGACATAATCCTCCTTTTTTATCAGAACGAAAACGAGAGCAAATACAGGGAATTCTGGGTCAATGGATTTCAATCCATGATCACCGCTTTCATCCACGAAAATAAGATAATCTCCAAAGTCCACGCGTTATTCCCCCGCCATCCTCACGCTTGCCACGGCCTGGGCGGCGATGCCTTCTTCGCGCCCGGTGAAGCCGAGTTTTTCGGTGGTGGTGGCTTTGATGTTCACCCTTTCCGGCGCGATTTCCAGCAATTCCGCCACGCGGTTCCGCATCGCCTCCCGGTGCGCGCCGATTTTCGGCTGCTCGCAGATGATAGTGATGTCCACATTGATGATGCGCCCGCCTTGCGCCTTCACCAATCCCACCGTGTGCTCAACAAACCTCCCGGAATCCGCATTTTTCCACTTCATATCCGATGGCGGGAAATGCTGGCCGATGTCGCCCGCTCCGATAGCTCCGAGCAGCGCATCCACCAGCGCGTGCAGCCCCACATCCGCATCCGAATGGCCTTTGAGTTTCTGGCGGTGCGGAATCTTCACGCCGCACAGTGTGACACCCGCACCGCTATCCTCGAACGGGTGCACATCGAAGCCCGTGCCGACGCGCGTTTCATACCCTATCATGCTTTCCGCCCGCGCCATATCCTCCTCCGTGGTGATTTTGAAATTACCCGCCTCGCCCGCCACCGCCAGCACTTTTATCCCGGCGGCCTCGTACAGTGCCACATCGTCGGTGACGCTTGTTTTCGCAGCACGGTGCAGCGTCAGAATCTCCGGATAGCGGAAGCCCTGCGGAGTCTGCGCCGCATAAAGACCTGCGCGCGGTATGGTTTCCAGCACCGTTCCGCCCCCCACACGCTTGAGCGTATCGGCCACCGGCAGGCAGGGTAGCACCGCCGTTGCATCTTTCAGCCCTGCAATCACCCGGTCAATCACTTCCGCGCTTACGAAAGGCCGCGCGGCATCGTGGATCAGCACCAGATCCGGCGCGAGTTCCTCCAGGCTCTCCAGCCCGCGCTTCACGGATTCCTGGCGCGATGCGCCGCCATGAGCGGGCGGAAGCAGGTTAAGCCCCGCCATTGCCCGCGCATACAATGCCCCGTGCTCCGGGTGCATCACCACGCGCACCGCATCCACCCCCGAATGCCGCAGAAACGCCTCCGCCGAGCGGCGCAACATCGGCACACCAGCAACCGGCTGATACTGCTTCGACAGTTCTCCACCGCAGCGTTCGCCCGTGCCAGCCGCCACGATAAGGGCGATAACCTTGATTTTTTGCGCCATCTAGTGTAATAGCTCCGCGTGTTTCCGGCCACCATAGAGGATTCCGGCCACCATAGAGGATAATGGCCGGCGCAGTCAAACGCGCCGCCAAAGAATAATGATGCAACAAAACGAAAAAGGGTACGCGATAGTCGCCGCGATCATTCTGGTCAGTGCCCTCGTGCGCGCCATCGCGGGCAAAAAGACGAAGGCGGAATATTTCCACGATTTTAAGCTGGCACTGGCGTGGCTTGGCATCCTCGCCGTGATTTTCGCGGGCTATGCTTACCGGGATGATTTCAAAAGCACGAAGCTCTATGCGTCGCTCGTGCCAGGTTCCGCGCGGACGGGCGAAGGCGGGAGCATGGAGTTCCTGCGCTCCAAAGACGGGCATTTTCATATTGATGCCACCGTCAACGGCGTTTCCGTCACCTTCATGGTGGATACCGGCGCGGGGGGTATCGTGCTGACGAAAAACGACGCGGAGAAGCTGGGCTTCAACCTCCACACCCTCACTTACGATACCGCTTCCAGCACCGCGAACGGCATCACGCGCAGCGCATCGGTGGAGCTTCGGGATATTGTTATTGGCCGCTACCACACCGGGGCGATCCGCGCTTTCATCAACGAGGGCGATCTGGATAACTCGCTGCTGGGGATGCGCTTCCTCGATACGATGAAAAGCTATAGAATTGAAGGTGATAAACTGATAGTATATCCCAAATGACAATAAAAATCGGCAATATAACCCTTGCGAACAACGTGCTGCTTGCGCCCATGACGGGTGTGAGCGATCTGCCGTTCCGCCGCGTGGTGAAACGCTACGGCGCGGCTTTGGTATTCTCGGAAATGATCGCCAGCAAGGCGATGGTACTTCAGGTGAAGAACGCGCTCCGCATGGCGAAACACGCGCCGGAGGAACATCCGATGGCGGTGCAGCTTGCCGGCTGCGAGCCGGAGGTGATGGCCGAAGCCGCCCGCATCAACGAGGCGCAGGGGGCGTCGCTGATTGATATAAATTACGGCTGCCCAGTGAAGAAAGTAGCACTCGGTCAGCACGCCGGTTCCGCCATGATGCGGGATGAGGATCACGCCGTGCGGGTGCTGGAAGCGGTGGTGAAGGCGGTGAACATTCCTGTCACCCTCAAGATGCGCACCGGCTGGGATGATGCGAACCGCAACGCGCCCTCGCTGGCATGGAAAGCGGAAGAAGTAGGCATTCGGATGCTCACCATTCATGGGCGTACGCGCTGCCAGTTCTATAAGGGCAGTGCCGACTGGGCATTCATCCGCCGGGTGAAGGAGGCAGTTTCCATTCCCGTCATCGCAAATGGTGATATTACTTCGCTGCAAGCAGCGAAGGAGTGCCTGGAATCATCCGGCGCGGATGGGGTGATGATCGGGCGCGGAAGCTATGGCCGCCCGTGGTTCATCCACCAGGCCGCGCATTACCTCGCTACCGGGGAAACCCTGCCCGATCCCACGCTTGCAGAGCAACACACCACACTCGCAGAGCATTACGAAATGATGCTGGAGCATTATGGGCGCGAGGAAGGCTCCCGCGTCGCCCGCAAGCATATCGGGTGGGCAAGCAGCGGAATGCGCGGCTCGGCGGAGTTCCGGCATAGTGTGATGCAGGAACGCGATGCGGAAGCGGTGAAACGCGCGCTCCGGGATTTTTATAGCGAGCAGATGGAGCAAGCAGCGTAATTTCCCTTCCACCAAAAACCTCCCCTCTCGCTATTCCTCCTCCGCCACGGCACTCTTTTCCTCCGCAAAAACAAGGGCGTTATGCACCAGCAGCGCGCGCAGGCGGCGGGAGGCTATCCCGTGGAAGGCCTGCATCAGCCGTTGCGCCTGACGGCCTGGAACCGCCTGCGTCAGTGTCTCCAGCCGCTCCTTACCCCCCCGCCCCGGCATCTGAAAAAACACCGACACGGGCACATCCAGCACCGCCGCCACGATTTCAATACGCGAGGCACTGATTTTGTTGGCTCCGGATTCATATTTCTGAAGCTGCTGCGGGCTGATGCCCAGCTTTTTCGCAAGTACCCCCTGGGTTACGCCGCGCACCTGCCGGATTTCCCGAACCCTCGCGCCGATCACGCCATCCCGCTCCCGTATACGCCCCTTCACCCTGACCATAATCTCTGCTCCTGCGTTTCTTGTTTATCCCACCATTGTCCTTCTGCTTCGGCTCCACCTTGCCGGATACCAGCCAGCCTTGCCGGATAGCTGGGACTGTTTCTCGCTTCCGGGCTGTAAACCGACGAGAGAGCGCACGAAGTGTAAACCGCTACGGCAGGAGGGGTAAAATACCGCCTGCGGCAGAGAAGGAGAGGCAGGAATTAATCCCCCTGCGCTCCGCACTTCGTCTTTCAGATGCACACTCGTCTGTTCTTCCTCGTGACAAGCGGGAACCTGTGGCTCCGTTTCGATAGAGCATGAAACAGCCCCAACCGCCCCCACACCCCTTGCCAAGCGCACGGATTTACAGCTATAAGTATACTGATTACGTATACTGATTTTTGTTGGTTTACCACCTTTTGTATATAGAGTCAACATTGCATATTCATGAAATATCTATTATATGTATAACAAGGAGAAAACATACCATGCACGATGAAGATATCTACCGCACCGTACACCTGAAATTTTCCGACGACGAAATCGCCGCGATTGATGTCTGGCAGGAGGCGCAGGGCATCCGCACACGCTCGGAAGCCATCCGGCAGGCTGTCCGGCGCGGGATGGATGCCTCTTCGGGTTCCAATGAACTGGGCGAAAAAGCCCGTCCGTTCCTTGCGCCAGGCGCGGGAAAGCCGCCGATTGATGCCATCCAGCAGATGGTACGCGAGGAAGTGGCGCGGGCAATGTCTGAAATCCTCAAACACAAAAAAACTCCATGAGGAACCTCTCCGCCCTTTTATTTATCCTTTGCGCGCTGGCATTTCCCTGCGCGGCGGGGGCGGAAATTACCCTGCATCAGGCGGCTTCGGATGGTGCAATCGAAGATATGGAGTTGCTCGCAAAGCAGGATGCGCCGCTGGAAGCCATAGATGACGATGGCCGCACCGCCCTGCACACGGCGGTGGATAGCGGGCAGGTGGAGGCGGCACGGTGGCTCCTCACCCACGGCGCGAAAGTGGATGCCCCGGATGCCGGCGATATGACCCCGCTCCATATCGCCGTCTGGCATACGGATGTCGGCATGGCGCGGCTGCTCCTGAAACAGGGCGCGCCGCTGGAAGCGAAAGACGCGCAGGGGCACACGCCGCTCTGGCTCGCCGCCTATATCAGCAACCGGGATATGGTGGAATTGCTGCTTCGTGCCGGAGCGGATATACACACCACGGATATAGACGGGCGCGGTGTGCTGCATGGCCGCGCACAGATGGGTAAACGCTATGCGCATCAGGAAGAAATCACGATCCGCCTGCTGGTGAAACACGGCGCAGACCCGGATGCCGCTGATCCGCTTGGCCGCACACCGCTGATGAGCGCAGTGCTGGATGGTAGCGCGGCGCGTGTGAAGCTGCTATTATCGCTGGGGGCGAAAACAGACATAAAGGACGAGGAGGGCGACACGGCACTGGACTATGCGGAATCGGCAGAACAACCGGACATCGCCGCCCTGTTGCAGGCGCAGGATGCCGCCCCGTCTGAATCCGGCACATCTCCGCCGGAAGATTCCGTTGCATCTCCGCCGGAAGATTCCGGCAGTGCATTGCGCCCGCAATAACCATGCTTAAAAAAATACTGCTTTATGCTTTCCTGCGCCTGGCCGCTTCTATCCGGTCATTGTTCACAACGCGCCGGGAAGCGACCATCACCCTGACGGTGCTGATTATAATCGGTGGCGCAGCGTATTTCTGGCAGAGCGCAAAAAACCAGAAACTGCTCAATGTTTCTGTGGCCGGGGATGCCAAAACCGTTACCGCCGTGGTGAAAGACGAGGGCGCGTACATCGCCGCCACGGATGAGCTTGGCCGCACCGCACTGCACATCGCCGCGCGCTACAGCAACAGGGAAGCGGTAGAGGCATTGCTCCGGATGGGCGCGCCGGTGAACGCACAGGACGACCGGGGGCGCACCCCCCTGCATATGACCCGCTACGACCAGACGGACAATCTCGACATTGTGCGGCTGCTGCTGGAACATGGCGCAGACCCGGATGCGAAGGACGAAAAGGGGGAAATGCCGATTGACATCCTCCGCAAGCAACGGCGGTATAACAAGCCCGTCCGCCAGCTCATCGAGGACTACAGCAAGCGGAAGCAAGCCGCAGTTACGCAAAAGCTCCTGGATGCACAGAAACAGCAGGCAGCCTCGCATTCCACCTCCACCTCCCAGCCGCAACCCGCTCCCACACCTGCCCCGCAGCGTTAAGTGACAAACAGTTGCCCCCTGCCCCCGCGCGCGGTATACTGATAAATATCCGGCTTTGGGAGAAGCGCATGAAAATTGATCACCTTGGCTCTGCGGGTGCAGCATCTTCGGTGCGGCGCAAGGGTGACAAGCGCGCGAGCGGGGATTTCGCCGCGCTGCTCGACACCGGGGAGGAGGAAGTTTCCTCCGCCGCACCTGTGGGGGGCATTGCCTCGCTGAACCCGCTGGGCGGCCTGCTCGCCGCACAGATGGTGGATGTGAACGAGGAACGCCGCCGCGCCGTGTCATATGGTGATACGCTGCTCGATTCCCTCGACAGGCTCCGGCACGATCTGCTCGCGGGCGCGGTGCACCCTGCCACCGTGCAGAATCTCGCCCGCGATATGCGCGCGAAAGCCGGCTCCATAACCGATCCGGAACTCGCGGCACTGCTGGAGGAAATCGAGACCCGCGCAGCGGTGGAACTGGCAAAACTGGAGATGGCGCAGGAGCGCGAAGAAGCCTCCCGCCCATGAATCCCCTTGCAAATCCGCTCAAAACGCTGTAAACACCCCCCTCTTCAACCTTTCCGACCCACCTTTCCGAACGATGGAGATACGCATGGCCGTAAAACAAGCGACAAAGCAATCGAGCACCTACAAGCCCTCGGAAAAAGAGCCGTATATGAGCGAAAAGCAGCTTGAGTATTTCAAGCAGAAGCTGCAGGCCTGGAAGCGCGAACTTCTGGAGGAATCCACGGAAACGCTCGGCCACCTGAAGGAAGAAAACTGGAACGAATCGGACATCACCGACCGCGCCACGGTGGAAACCGATACCGCGCTGGAACTCCGCACCCGCGACCGCTACCGCAAGCTGATCTCCAAAATTGATCAGGCGATCCAGCGCATTGAGGACGGCGAATACGGCTATTGCGAAGTAACGGGCGAACCTATCGGCATCAAGCGTCTGGAAGCGCGCCCCATCGCCACCATGACCCTCGCCGCGCAGGAAGAACACGAGCGCGAGGAAAAACTCCACGCGAATAACGGCTAGGAGCAGGTTATAGGAACAGGTTCCAGAATAGGGTTTTGCCACAACCTGTTCCTGAAACCTGTTCCTGAATATCAATACGGCCTGCTCACCGAGAACTCCAGAAGCTCCAGTAATGCCGTTTTAATCTCGGAAACCGGGAAGATTTCAAGCGCGGCGGCGGCTTTTCCTGCATATTCCCGCGCGCAGCCCATTGTATCCGGAAGCGCGTTGTGCCGCTGGATGTATTCCACCGCCCTGGCCAGATCACCCTCCCGCTGCTCTCCGCCGATGACACGCTCCCAGAACAATTTTTCCGCCGCGTCGCCGCGCGCGTAGGCCAGAATCACCGGCAGCGTCACTTTGCCCTCACGGAAATCGTCGCCGATGGTTTTGCCGAGCCGCTCCTGCGTGGCGGAATAATCCAGCGCGTCGTCAGCAATCTGGAACGCCACGCCGAGATACCGCCCAAAACTCTCCAGTGCCCTTTCCTCCGCTTCCGGCCTTTCCGCCACCACCGCCCCCACGCGGCACGCCGCCGCGAACAACTGCGCCGTTTTGCGGGCGATAATATCCGTGTAAGCCTCCTGCGTGGTGGTGATGTCGCCTGCGGCCATCAGCTGCTTCACCTCGCCTTCGGTAATCACGGAAGACGCATCGGAGAGTATCTCCAGCACCTTGATGGAGCCGTCCCGCGCCATGAGCTGGAACGCCTTGCCGAGCAGATAATCCCCCACCAGCACACTCGCCGCGTTGCCCCAGACGTTATTGGCGGTATCCACCCCCCGGCGCAGCTTGCTTTCATCCACCACATCATCGTGCAGCAGGGTGGCGGTATGCAGAAGCTCGATCGCCGCCGCGAGCTGGACATGGCGGCTACCCTCGTAGCCGCATAATTTACCGGAGAGAATCGTCAGCACAGGCCGCAACCGCTTGCCGCCGGAAGCCAGGATATGCTGCACAATTTGCGGAATCAGTGCCGCCTCATTCTCCGTGATAGCGAGGATGATGCCATCCACCCGCTTGAGTTCTCCTACAAAAAGACCGCGCCATTTATCGAGGATGTTGGACGAAAGGGATTCCTCCGACACCTGCAATCCGAAACCTGGAACCTGCTCTTTCATGCCGCTTTAGTACATCGCAAGCGTTGTGGAATCAAGCGGATGTTGCAAGGCCGCCGCCACTGTTGTAAAGAATGGTAGATGACATTCCTTTATACCACAACAATTTTCCTCAGTGCCTTGTTGCTTTTCCTGGTGCAGCCGCTGGTGGGGAAAATGATTCTGCCGCTGCTGGGCGGCGCGCCCACCGTGTGGAATACTGTGATGGTTTTTTTCCAGGCGGTGCTGCTGTGCGGATATATGTATGCCCATTTCTCACGGAAATTCCTGGGGGTAAAGGGGCAATCGGTGGTGCATCTCGCGCTGCTGGGCGTGGCTGCACTGGCACTTCCCATCATTATTCCCGCGACCATCCCCGATAGCGCGATCTATCACCCCACACCCTGGCTGCTTACCACACTTGGGCTGGCGGTGGGGCTGCCGTTTTTTGCACTCTCCGCCAATGCGCCGATGCTGCAAAGCTGGCTCGCCCGCACCAGCCACAAGGATGCGGAGAACCCCTATTTCCTTTACGCCGCCAGCAATTTCGGCAGCATGATCGCCCTGCTGGGCTATCCGCTGGTTGTTGAGCCTTTTCTGGAATTACCCCACCAATCGCACCTCTGGGCGATTGGCTTCGCGCTGCTGGGGGGATGCATTGCGCTGTGTGCGGCGGTATTGTGGCGAAATTTCAGCCAGGATTCCCCTCAGGAAGCACTAACGCCACCCCCCGTGGAAATTATCCCGGCGCGGCGCAAATGCTTCTGGGTGCTGCTCGCCTTCGTACCCTCCAGCCTGTTGCTCGGAACCACCACCATCCTCACCACGGATATAGCTTCGATTCCACTTCTGTGGGTGCTGCCGCTGACTATTTACCTGCTTTCCTTTGTGCTGGTATTCGCCAAACGTCCGCTGCTGTATGAACGCAGTCGGAACGCCCTGTTCCCGCTTGCCATGTTCATCGCAGTTATCCGCATGGCAGAGGGCACGGTGGCGGAAACCGGACTGATGCTCATTTACCTGCTGCTGCTTTTCGCCGGATGCATGGTGTGCCACCATCGGCTGGCGCGCGATAAACCTTCGCCTGCGCACCTCACGGAATTTTACCTGTGGATGAGCGCAGGCGGGGTGCTGGGCGGCATCTTCAACGCGCTGCTTGCGCCGGTGCTGTTCCCCCATATCTGGGAATATCCGCTGGCACTGGCACTGGCCTGCATCCTTTGCCCTGCGGCGGCGGACGAGAAAAAAAACACCTTCCGGTTTTCGCTCAGGGATGTGGGCGCGCCGTTAGTGGTGCTGGGGGCGATGGCAGCGTTTTTCTTTATCTCGCAGCAGGCTTTCGTCCGTTATCCGGATGCGTTCGCCGCGATGGATGCGTGGATCAAAGCACATAATCCCCTGGAAACAAAGCTCTCGGTATTTTCACTGCTGGCAGGAGTGGCGGTGGTTATCCCGCTTGGGGCGTGCTTTCTGTTCCGCCTTCGCCCGCTGCGTTTCGGCTTGATGATCGGTGCGCTGTTCGCGGTAGGCATGGTGAATCCCCTGCAACTTTCCGACAAAGTGACGCATATCGAGCGCAATTTCTTCGGCGTAGTGCGTGTGCAGGAATTCAAAAGTGCCGGACTCACGGTGCTCTACCACGGCACGACGATGCACGGGATGCAGAGCAGCAAGCCCGACCTCCGCCTGCGCCCGCTCGGCTATTACCATCCGGAAGGACCATTCGGGGATTTCTTCCGGGCGTTTTCGGAGCAAGCCTCACATGGGAGAATCGGCATTATGGGGCTTGGCGCAGGCAGCCTCGCCTGCCTCGCCCGGAGCAGCGATACCATGACCTATTATGAAATTGATCCGGTAGTAGATAACCTCGCGCGCGACCCGCATTACTTCACCTTCCTGAGGGATTGCCCGCCGGAGGGACATACCGTGCTCGGCGATGCGCGGCTTTCCCTGGTGAAGGAGCCGGACGGCACGTTTGATATGCTGGTGGTTGACGTGTTTTCCTCCGATGCCATCCCCACCCACCTGCTCACCAGGGAAGCCTTTGCGCTTTACATGAAAAAACTTGCGCCCGGAGGTGTGATCGCGGTACATATCAGCAACCGCCATCTGGATCTTGCCCCGGTGGTCAGCGCAGTGGCGCGGAGCGTGGGGCTGGATGGTGCGATCACGCTCGATAAAAAACCGAGCGCGGACGGTCTAAAATTCCCCACGGAACTGGTGGTGCTTTCCACCAATCAGGTATTCATCGCGCGTCTGCAGGCCGAATCTCCAGGGTGGAAACCGCTTCCGCCCGCGCGCCCGGAGATGCTGTGGACGGATAGTTTCTCCAACATCCTGCGGGTGCTGAGGCATTAAATCTTGCGCCATGACGCAGGTTGTGCTATTCCGCGAACCTCGGTATCGTAACGGAAAAACTATGTCCCTATCCTTCCAGAAACTTATCCTGACCCTCCAGCATTTCTGGGCGGAGCAGGGCTGCGTGATTCTGCAACCCTATGATGTGGAGATGGGCGCGGGCACGTTCCACCCCGCCACGGTGCTGCGCTCGCTGGGCCCGGACGCGTGGAAGGCCGCGTATGTGCAGCCCTCCCGCCGCCCGAAGGACGGACGCTATGGCCAGAATCCCAACCGCCTCGGCCATTATTACCAGTTCCAGGTGATCCTGAAGCCCTCGCCGGATAACCTCCAGGAGCTTTACCTCGAAAGCCTGAAAACCATCGGCATCGATCCGCTGAAGCACGATATACGCTTCGTGGAGGATGACTGGGAATCGCCCACGCTCGGCGCATGGGGGCTGGGCTGGGAAGTGTGGTGCGATGGCATGGAAGTGACGCAGTTCACCTATTTCCAGCAGGTCGGCGGCATTGATTGCAACCCCGTTTCCGGTGAAATCACCTACGGGCTGGAGCGGCTCTGTATGTACATCCAGAGCGTGGAAAACGTGTACGACCTCGATTTCAATGGCGGCAAGGGCGCGGAAAAAGTCACCTATGGTGACGTCTTCCTCCGCAACGAGCAGGAATTTTCCGCCTACCACCTTGAGTTCGCGGATACCGATTTGATGCTCCGGCATTTCAGCGCTGCGGAAAAGGAATGCGCGGCACTGCTGGCGCGGAACCTCGCGCTCCCTGCCTATGACCAGTGCGTCAAGGCATCCCACTGCTTCAACATCCTTGATGCGCGGGGCGTGATCGGCGTGACGGAACGCGCGGCCTACATCAAGCGTGTGCGCGATCTGGCGAAAGCGTGCTGCGAGGCGTATGTTGGAGTAGAGAGCAGAGCGCAGGGAGCAGAGAGCAAGGAAGAGGCGGCATAAAATGTTTGCGCAATTTAAAAAAATGTCTTCTTTGGAAAACCCACATCAATGGGATAGTGAGCTTTTGCAGGCTTTTTTTGAAGGCACACAACGTCTTAGTGGCAAAACAATTATCCAGCATGACATCGCCATCAGTGGTATAAAATACTCAATTACCAACGGTGAGGCTGCTTTAAAAGCCTATGGCCATACTTTTTCTCGTCGCTTAAGAGAAAAAGATATTTGGATACAGTCTTCTATTGAGTTACAGGAACACTCTCAAGACATAATAGATAATAATAACTTACCAGAGGATTTTTATGCAGATGGCAATCCTCTACTAAAGCCAGTTCCAGAAAACCTGTCGGGTTTTTCTGGTAGAGTGTATTTAGGCACTACTGGGCAGGGCTTAGATAAGAAAGCAGCATCATTAGAGGTTAGTTTATCATTCTCGAATGAACTCGAAAATTCGCAACTTCAACAAATAGAAAAAATATTTGAATGCTGCCGTCAAGAAAACCAGTTACCCATTTTGCAGCTAAGGTTAGAAATACCAGATTCACTAGATGTGGATAATACTATAAAGAATGTTAATATTGATGACTTTCCATCATTAAGAATTTCTCGCTATTGGCTGGAAAGTACGAGTGTTTTTAATTCAAAAATTTTAAGCAAAAGCCTAGTCTATAAAGAAGATATGCTATGATCGAGAACGTCAAAAAATTGACGACGTGGCAAAAATCCGTTGTTTTAGTGAAAGCGATATACGCCTGTACGTCTGTTTTTCCAAAAGAAGAAATATATGGTCTGACAAGTCAGATGCGCCGTGCCGCAGTTTCTATTCCTTCCAATCTTGCGGATGGTCATTCGCGTCATACCACTAAGGAATACTTGCGTTATGTGCGTGTCGCTTATGGCTCCCTGGCTGAACTGGAAACGCAATGCTACCTAGCGCAGGAACTTGGTTTTCTAAAACCCGATGCCTACAAAGAAATTGTTTTATCGTCGGCAGAACTTGGCAGAATGATGAACAGCTTGATGCAATCATTACAGAAAAAAGTTAAAGAACGCGCTCTCTGCTCTCCGCTCTCTGCTCTCTCGGAGCAAACAGCATGATCCTCACCCTCCTCAAAGGCAAGCTGCACCGCGCAACCGTCACGGAATCCAATCTTGAATATGAAGGTTCCATCCGCATTGATGCCGACCTGATGAAAGCGTCGGGGATCATCAATTACGAGCAGGTGGATGTGTACGACATCAGCAACGGTGCGCGGTTCACCACCTATGCCGTGCCCGCGCCTGGCGGCAGTGGAACTATCTGCGTGATGGGCGCGGCGGCGCATCTGGCGAAGGTGGGCGACCTCGTTATCATCGCGGCCTATTGCCAGATGAGCGCGGAACAGGCGCAGGGCTGGAAGCCGAAAACGGTGATATTGAATGAAAAAAACAGGATTAAGGAGCAGGGAGCAGGGAGCAGGGAGCAGGAAGAAAAAAGATGAGAATATTTTGTTTGCACATAGCTTTTTATGACTCAGCTTTATGCCGGGTCGAAAAACCTCTTTCTTTACCTCGCCCCCTGCTCCCTGTTCCCTGCCCCCTGGAGACAATACATGGCTGAACTACTCCTCGAAATCCTTTCTGAAGAAATCCCGGCGCGGATGCAGTTGCCGATGGCGGAGCAGCTCCGCGCGGCAATGGAGGAAAAACTGAACAAGGAGCAGTTGTTCCACACCGGCGTAAAAACCTACGTCACGCCGCGCCGCATCGCGCTTTCCGTGGGGGGCTTAAGCCTTACCCAGGAAGATTCCGTGGTGGAAAAACGCGGCCCGAAAACCGACGCGCCGAAGCAAGCCATTGAGGGATTCCTCCGCTCCACCGGCCTTTCGCTCGAACAACTCACCCAACGCCCCACAGATAAAGGCACGTTCTATTTCGCCGTGCAGAAGCAGAAAGGCCAGCCCACGAAAAAGCTCGTCGGTGCGGCACTCGGCGAGATTCTCCCCGCGCTCACCTGGCCGAAATCCATGCGCTGGGGGGCGCACACGCTGCGCTGGGTGCGCCCGATACACAGCATTATCTGCGTGTTCGGCGGGGAAATCCTGCCGCTTTCCTTCGGGCATCTTGAAGCCGGGAACGAATCGGAAGGCCACCGCTTCTTAAGCAAAGGGAAATTCTCCGTGGAGCATTTTGAGGAATACAGGAAGGAGCTGGAGCGGCGTTTCGTTATCCTCGATACCGCCCGGCGCAAGGAGATTATCCTCGAACAGGCGCAGCAGCTCGCAGGTGGCAAGGGGCTGGTGCTGATTGAGGATGATGCGCTCCTCACTGAGGTGGCGGGGCTGGTGGAATATCCCGTGGTACTGATGGGCGCAATTGATCAGGAATATATGAGCGTACCGGAGGAGGTGCTGATCTGCTCCATCCGCCACCACCAGAAATATTTTTGCCTCCGCGATAAGAAGGGTAGGCTCGCCCAGCATTTCCTGTTCGTCTCCAACATGAAAACGAAGGATGGTGGCGCGCATATCGTCGCGGGCAATGAGCGTGTGCTGCGGGCGCGCCTCGCCGACGCGCGCTTCTTCTGGGAACAGGATCGGGCAAGGCCGCTTGAAAGCCGCATGGATGCGCTCGCCAAAGTGGTTTTCCACGCGCGTCTGGGTACGATGGCGGAAAAGGCGGAACGCCTGGAAGCCCTCTGCAAAATTATCGCCGTGTGGGTTCCCCGTGCGGAGCTTCGCGTGGTGGAGCGCGCCGGGCTACTCGCCAAGGCAGATCTCGTCACCGGCATGGTAGGAGAGTTCCCGGAACTGCAGGGCATCATGGGCGCGTATTACGCGCGTGAGGCCGGGGAAAAACCGGAACTGGCACTGGCTATCCGTGAGCATTACGCGCCCGTCGGCCCCTCGGATGCCTGCCCCACCGCGCCGGTTTCCGTGGTAGTGGCGATCGCGGATAAAATAGATACGCTGGTCGGGCTGTTCGCCGCCGGAGAAAAACCCACCGGCTCGAAAGACCCGTTCGCGCTGCGCCGCGCCGCGCTGGGGCTGATCCGCCTGATTCTGGAGAATAAACTTTCCATTCCGCTGCGCATCCTGATGGAAAACGCGCTGATGATTTATCCGAAATCGCTGCTGTCGCAGGTGGTGATGGAGGCTGGAGGCGGCAAAAAAACGAAAAAAATCAAGGCACAGGATGTGGTGGAAGAACTGCTCTCCTTCTTTGAGGAACGCCTGAAATATTCGCTGAAGGCGGAGAACGTGCGGCATGATCTTATCGCCGCCGTGTTCGCTTCGGGCAGCGAGAAGGGTGAGGACGACCTGCTCCGCGCGGTGCAGCGCGTGGCGGCACTGGAGCGTTTCCTCGCCACGGAAGATGGCATGAATCTGCTCGCGGCGTATCGCCGCGCGGTCAACATCGTCGCCATTGAGGAAAAGAAAGACGGAAAATCCTATACCGGCGCGCCGGGCAAGGGGCATCTCACGCAGCCGGAGGAACTCGCGCTGTTCGAGGCAATCCACCAGCTTCGCCCCGGCATCAAGGCTTCGCTGGAGGGCAGCCGCTTCGAGGAAGCAATGGAGAAACTCTCCTCTCTCCGCGCGCCGATTGACCGTTTTTTCGAGAAAGTCACCGTGAACTGCGATAATCCGGATACGCGCAAAAATCGCCTGAAACTCCTCGCCCAGTTACGCGAACTGCTGGATGCCATCGCGGATTTCTCGGTGATCGAGGGGTAGGCCGTTTCCGCGTAACCATTCTTTACTGAACTCTGGACTCCGAACTCCGAACTCTGGTATAAGCACCGCATGGCAACTTTTGGAACCAAAATTTTCACCTGGCTGAACGGCGAACTCGCGGGCGTGGACGAGTTCGGCAACCGCTATTACCGCACACGCCGCAAAACCGCCATCGGGCGGGGCGAGACAGAGCGTCGCTGGGTGGTGCATGAGGGGCTGGCGGAACCCTCCAAAGTCCCCCCCTACTGGCACGGCTGGCTGCACCACGTGGTGCTAGACGCGCCGCTGGAACGCGATAAAACCGCGCCCTATGCGTGGAGCAAACCGCACGTCCCGGACCTCACCGGAACTGATCTCGCCTACCGTCCTCCCGGCCATTTGCAGGCAGGCGGGAAGCGTCCGAAAGCCACCGGGGATTATCAGGCGTGGATACCGAAATAGCTGTGAGGAACAGGTTTCAGCAAGAATTTCCTGAAACCTGTTCCTGAAACCTGAAACCTTAGGAAAAAGCATGGCAAAGAACGTATTTGAAACATTGATGGGCGGCGTGGTGCTGGTGGTGGCACTGGGGTTTATCATCCTCGCTTATCAGGGCGGCCATGTCAAATCCACGGTGCGGAACGGGCTGACCCTCAAAGCGCGGTTCGACCGTATTGACGGGCTGAATGTCGGCAGCGACGTGCGCATCAGCGGGATGAAGGTGGGAAGCGTCACCGAGCAGAATCTCGACCCCCAGAATTACGTGGCCATCGTCACGCTTTCGGTGGACGGAACCGTCAAGCTGCCGAAGGATTCCACCGCTGAAATTATCGGGGATGGACTGCTCGGCGCGAAATACGTGGCAATTGTTCCCGGCGGCAGCGAGGAAAAATTCAAGAACGGGGATGAAATCCAGTTCACCCAGTCCGCCATCAGCATCGAATCGCTGATTGGAAAATTTATGTTTGGCGCGGCGGATAAAAACAAGGATAAAGACAAGGATGCCCCGGCGAGCGATGGGAAATCCGCTGCCGCTCCCGCCAAAAAAGGCGACGACATCTTTTAGCTTGCCTTTCCCGCATATTTCCACTATAAAGCCCGTCCCCGGCACGCAGGCGTATTGGCATACCCTGCTGCGGGATCGGGTAGAATACTCACCCGGAACGAAGAAGTTGGCTGAAAAGCACACATTCTTCACGTGCCCTTAAGGGCACGAACCCATCTGTAAAACCAGGCGTTTTCCAGGGGGCGAACCTACATAACGGAGATACAAATGCCAAAACTGAAGACTAAAAGCAGCGTAAAAAAACGCTTCTCCTTCACCGCCACGGGCAAGGTTAAATCAACCCAGTCCGGCAAACGCCACGGCATGGTGAAACGCACCAACAAACAGATACGCAACCAGCGCGGTACGGAAGTTCTGAACGAGGCGGACGCCCGCCGGATCGTCCAGTACACGCCTTACGGCTTGAAATAGGGAGAGCAACATGACACGCGCCGTCAACGGGAAAATCACCCGCAACCGTCACAAGAAAATCCTCAAACGCGCCAAGGGCTTCCGCGGACGCTCCGGCACGTGCTACGTCGCAGCGATCCAGAAAGTCGAAAAGGCGATGCAGTATGCCTACCGCGACCGCCGCGCGCGCAAGCGCGAGTTCCGCAAGCTGTGGACAGTGCGCATCAATGCCGCCGTGCGCCTGCACGGCCTCACCTATTCCCGCTTCATCAACGGGCTGAAGAAAGGTGGCATTGAGCTTGACCGCAAGGTGCTGGCCGACATCGCCGTGCGCGACCCGGAAGCCTTCAAACAGATCGCCGAAGCAGCCAAAAAAGCACTGGCGTAGGCTTACGGATACTGGAGTAATGAAAGGGCTGCAGTGATGCAGCCCTTTTTGTTTCCGACAGTGTATCCGCACGTCTTGCTTTCCTGAAGAAAACCCGTAGAATCGCGCCGCGCAACCTTGGGGAGACTATGAGCGATTTTTCCGACATCCGTATTTCCGCCCTTGATGCGGTGGAAAAATCCATCAGCCTGAAGATGCTGGAGGATGCTCGCGTTGCGTTGCTCGGAAAATCGGGAAGCATCACGGCGGAACTCAAGAAGATGGGCGCGCTGCCGCCGGAACAGCGCAAGGAATTCGGCCAGGCGGTCAACAGCCTGAAAGAGGAAATTGCCGCCGCGCTGGACGCAAAAAAAGCCACGATGGAGGAAACCGAACTTTCCGCCCGCCTCACCTCGGAAACGCTTGACATCACCCTTGCACCACGCCCCGAAACGCAAGGCTCCATCCACCCCGTCACCCAGGTGATCGAGGAGATGACGGCCATTTTCGGCGCGATGGGCTTCAGCGTGGCGGAAGGCCCTGAAATCGAGGATGATTTCCATAATTTCACGGCACTCAACATCCCCGCAAACCACCCCGCGCGGCAGATGCACGATACGTTTTATTTCCCCGAAAAGCCGGACGGCACACGTAACCTCCTCCGCACCCACACTTCCCCGGTGCAGATACGCTGGATGCAGCATCACCAGCCGCCCTACCGCTTCATCGCTCCAGGGCGGGTATATCGCTGCGATTCGGATATGACCCACGCGCCGATGTTCCACCAGATCGAGGCACTGGTGATTGATAAATCCATTACGATGGCGCACCTGAAGGGCTGCCTCACGCAGATGGTGCGCAGCTTTTTCGGCGTGGAGGACGTGCCCCTGCGGTTCCGGCCTTCTTTTTTCCCGTTCACCGAGCCGAGCGCGGAAGTGGACATCGGCTGCTCCTGGGAAAACGGGGAGCTTAAGATTGGCGCGGGGAAAAGCTGGCTGGAAATTGGCGGCTGCGGCATGGTGCATCCGAACGTGCTGAAGGCGGTGAATCTCGACCCGGCGCAGTGGCAGGGCTTCGCATTCGGCATGGGGATCGAGCGCATGGCGATGCTGAAATACGGCATCCCGGACGTGCGCCCCTTCTTTGAATCAGACGCGCGCTGGCTGGCGCATTACAGCTTCGCACCGTTCGATATTCCAAGCCTGGTGGGAGGGTTGGCGCGATGACCATCGTCATTCCCGCGAAGGCGGGAATCCAGCATAAGCCGCGTCTGCGGCGAGATAGCTAAAGGTTTTCAGCGGCGTAGACACGCCGCTACTGGATTCCCGCCTTCGCGGGAATGACGGAGTAAAATGAGAATGACGGGGTAAAAAGGATTAGCACGATGAAGTTTTCGCTTGGCTGGCTGAAGGAATATCTGGATACGGAAGCATCTGCGGAGGAAATCGCGGAGCAGCTCACCATGCTGGGGCTGGAGGTGGAAACCATCACCGACCGCGCGGCGGAGCTGGCTCCGTTCACCGTGGCGGAAGTGCTGGAAGCGACTGCGCATCCGGATGCCGACAAGCTCCGCGTGTGCAAGGTCAATAACGGCAGGGAAATCCTGAACATCGTGTGCGGCGCGGCGAATGCGCGGGCGGGCATCAAGGTGGTGCTGGCCTCGCCGGGCGCAACCATCCCCGCCAACGGCATGGTGATAAAACTCTCGAAAATCCGGGGCGTGGAGAGCCAGGGGATGCTCTGCTCAACGGAGGAACTGAGACTCTCCGGAAGCAGCGAAGGCATCATCGAACTCCCCGCCGATGCGCCGCTGGGCGAGCCGTTCGCGCCGGTGCTGGGATTGGGCGACCCGGTCATTGAAATCTCCGTCACCCCCAACCGCAGCGATTGCCTCGGTATTTACGGCATTGCGCGCGATCTGGCGGCGGCAGGCATGGGCAGGCTCAAGCCCGAAGGCGTGACGAACGAGGATTTCCAGCGCGTCATCACCACGGGCAGTTTCGAGTGCCCGGTGCGCATCAGCATTGCGACTCCCGGCTGCAGCTATTTCGTGGGGCGCGTCATCCGTGGCGTGAAGAACGGCGAAAGCCCGGCCTGGATGAAGCAACGGCTGGAATCCGTGGGGCAGAAGCCCATCTCCGCGCTGGTGGACATCACCAATTACCTCACGCTCGCATATGGCCGCCCGGCACACGTATATGACGTGGCGAAACTCACGGGCAGTGCCATCACGGTGCGGGGGGCGAGGCCGGGCGAAAAGCTGCACGCGCTGGATGCGAAGGAATACGCGCTGAAGCCGGCGATGACGGCAATCGCCGATGATTCCGGGGTGCTCGGCCTTGGCGGGATTCTCGGCGGAGCGTCCACGGGCTGCAATGCGGATACCACGGATATTTTCCTGGAAATCGCGCTGTTCGACGCGGCGAATATCGCAGCCACGGGGCGCGCGCTGCTGATAGAATCCGACGCGCGCCACCGTTTCGAGCGGTTCGTTTCCTCCTCCACGCTCAAGCATTTCATCACCGCCACGCGGCTGATCATGCAGCTTTGCGGCGGCGAGGCCAGCAAGCCGGTGGTGGCGGGTTCCATCCCGCTGGAGCGGCGCAAGGTCATCTTCCGCCCGGTGCGGGTGAAGGAGCTGGTGGGGCTGGAGATGCCAGAATCCGCCATGCAGAATATCCTTGAGAAACTGGGTTTCCAGATCGACCGCAGCACGGTGGGTGGCGAGTGGAAACTGGGCGTTCCCTCCTGGCGGCCAGACGTGGAGGGCGAGCCGGACATCTGCGAGGAAATCGCCCGCATCCACGGCTACGGCAATATTCCCGCCACTCCCCTGCCCCTGCGCGCCCTCACCCGCGCAGTGCTGACCCCGCGCCAGAGAGCCGCCGGGGAATTGCGTCGCATCCTCAGCCAGCGGGGCTTGCGCGAGGCGGTCACTTTCTCCTTCATCAGCAGCGCGCAGGCGGCACTCTTTCTTCCCTCCCCCCTTGAGGGGGAGGGGGGGGGGAGGGGGGTAATATGCCTGGAAAACCCGATCAGCAGTGATCTGGATGCGATGCGCCCCTCCATCCTGCCCTCGCTGCTTGCTGCAGTCGCGCGGAATGCGGCGCGGGCGATCCCCGATCTCGCACTGTTTGAAGCGGGGCCAATATTCAGCGGGGCAGAGCCGGGCGAGCAGGCGTTTTCCGCCGCGTGCCTGCGCTCCGGGCAGGTTGCGCCGAAACATCCGCTGGCTCCCGCGCGCCCGGTGGATGCGCTGGACGCGAAAGCAGATGCGCTGGCGGGTTTAATGCCCTACCTCAACCCGGATAACCTCCGCGCCGCGCGGGAAGCACCGCATTATTACCATCCCGGACGCTCCGGCGCGCTGAAGCTGGGGGATAAAATGCTGGCCTGGTTCGGGGAAATCCATCCGGCTATCCTCAAGGCGTTCGGCATCGAACATCCGGTGGTGGCGTGTGAGCTGTTCCCGGAAAACGCGCCCGCGCCGAAGGAGAAAAAATCCTTCGCGCGCCCCAAGGCGCATTTCTCCCCTTATCAGCCTGTGGAGCGGGATTTTGCCTTTCTCGTAGACCTTGGCATCCCGGCGGAAGCGTTACTTTCCGCCGTGCGCAAGGCAGATAAAACACTTATTGAAAGCGTAGCCATTTTCGATATTTACACCGGCAAGGGCGTGGAGGAGGGCAAGCAATCCGTGGCACTTTCCGTGCGCCTGCAGCCGAAGGAAACCACCCTCACCGACGCGGAAATCGAGGCGTTCTGCCGCAAGGTGGTGGAAAATGTTCGGGAATCCGTTGGCGGCGCGTTGCGCGTATAAATTTCATCAGGACACATTCATGCACTACAATCCCGCCCGCATCCGCAATTTTGCGATTATCGCGCACATTGACCACGGCAAGTCCACGCTGGCGGATCGCCTCATCCAGCAATGCGGCGGACTCACCGCCCGCGAGATGACCGCGCAGGTGCTCGACAGCATGGATATTGAGAAGGAGCGCGGCATCACCATCAAGGCGCAGACCGTGCGGCTGGCCTACAAGGCGAAGGACGGCCACACCTACCAGCTCAACCTGATGGATACGCCCGGCCACGTGGATTTCGGCTATGAGGTGAGCCGGTCGCTGGCTTCCTGCGAAGGCTCGATTCTGGTGGTGGATGCCAGCCAGGGCGTGGAGGCGCAGACCCTCGCCAATGTCTATCAGGCGATTGATAACAATCATGAAATCGTGGTGGTGCTGAACAAGATTGATCTCCCCGCCGCCGAGCCGGAACGTGTGCGCGAGCAGATCGAGCAGGTCATCGGCATTGACGCTTCGGATGCAATTCTGGCTTCCGCCAAAACCGGCCAGGGCATTGAGGATATTCTGGAGGCGATTGTCACGAAGCTGCCTGCTCCTTCCATGTCATCGCCTGAATCGCGGAGCGATTCTAGGGCGATCCATAGTGAAACAGGAACAGGTGGCAAGATGGATGCCCCTAGAATTGCCTCCGGCAATTCAGGGCATGACGGCTCCCGCGCGCTCCTCGTGGATAGCTGGTACGACCCCTATCTCGGCGTGGTCATCCTCATCCGCGTGAAGGAGGGGCGCATCCGCAAAGGCCAGAAAATCCGGATGCTCGCCACCGGCGGGAGCTATACGATTGATTATGTGGGCATCTTCACGCCGAAAAAAGTAATGCTGGAGGAACTCAACGCGGGCGAAATAGGTTTCATCACCGCCTCCATCAAGCAGGTGGCGGATTGCAAGGTCGGCGATACGATTGCCGATGCCGCGAATGAAACCGCGCTCCCCCTGCCCGGCTTCAAGCCGCATCTTCCGGTGGTGTTCTGCGGGCTGTTCCCGGTGGACGCCGACGATTTCGATGCGCTGCGCGAGGCCATCGCCAAGCTGCACCTCAACGATGCCAGCTTCGAGTATGAGCAGGAAACCTCCACCGCGCTGGGCTTAGGCTTCCGCTGCGGTTTTCTGGGGCTGCTGCATCTGGAAATCATCCAGGAGCGGCTTTCCCGCGAGTTCGATCTCGACCTCATCACCACCGCTCCCAGTGTCGTTTACCGCCTGCACATGAAAAACACGCGCACGGAACCCGCCAAACTCATCGAGCTTCACAACCCCGCCGATATGCCCGATCCGGTGCACATCGAGAAGATGGAGGAGCCGTGGATCCGCGCGACCATCATGGTTCCGGAGCCGTATCTCGGCAATATTCTGGAGCTGTGCACCAAGAAGCGCGGCATCCAGCAGGAGCTGAATTTCTCCGGCAGCCGCGCCATCGTGGTGTATCGCCTGCCACTGAACGAGGTGGTGTATGATTTCTACGACCGCCTGAAATCCGTCACCAGCGGCTATGCGAGCTTCGATTGGGAACTGGCCGATTATCAGGAGAGTGATCTGGTGAAAGTTTCCATCCTCGTAAATGAGGAGCCGGTGGACGCGCTCGCCATGATCCTCCACCGCAGCCAGGCGGAGGCACGCGGGCGACAGCTCTGTTCGCGGCTGAAAGACCTCATCCCGCGCCAGATGTTCAAGATCGCGCTGCAGGCGGCCATCGGCGGCAAAATCGTCGCGCGCGAAACCATCAGTGCCTTCCGCAAGGATGTGACCGCGAAATGCTACGGCGGCGACATCTCCCGCAAAAAGAAGCTGCTCGAAAAGCAGAAAAAGGGAAAGAAAAAGATGCGCAGCTTCGGCAATGTGGAGATTCCCCAGACGGCGTTCATCGCGGCACTCAAGATGGATGAGTAGGATTGTCATCCTGAGCGAAGCGAAGGATCTCCCACCGCATGAGATCCTTCGCTTCGCTCAGGATGACAATCTCTGTCATTCCCGCGCAGGCGGGAATCCAGCGCGGCGCGTCTGCGCCGCTAAAACCAAGGCCTTGGTGCTAGATTGGCTACTTCAAATTTTTTCTTGACTTATTTCCAATGAATGCATTATATAAAAATGCCTCACCGACTATATAATTATCGCACGGTGCGATGATGAGTTTGCGAGGGATAACAGCAGCGAACTAAAGTTTTCTGCTCTCATTAAGGAGACTATTATGTCTGTTAAAGCACTTGTTGTGTCCAACGCTGACACTTCCAAACTTTCTTTCACAATTCCAATCAACGATTTTCGTAGCTTGCCGGTTCCCAGCATCAAAGGTGGGAAGCTAGGTAATTGTTTTGTCAACGTCTTGGATCTTCCGGTTGAACTGGCAGAATTCATGTCAGTGAACCCTCGTGTCCCCAACCGAAATAAAAAAGGAGTTCTAGCTGGACCTGTGGTCAAGGGTATCATCAATACACTAATGGATAACCCTGAAGACATGGCTATAAAAAATCAAGGAATCTACCTTTTGATTGAGGAAGCCTTAAGTCACAAGGCTCCTGGTGGTCAAGAGATGCTCACTGTTAAACTCTCTGATAAAAACTTACATGGCATAGTCAACGGTGGCCATACTTATTCAGCCATCAGAGATGCCATTGAACAAGCAGATGATGTTGAGAAGGAAAATCTCTCGCGTGCCTACGTTCGACTTCACCTAATGAGTGGAATCGAAGCAGATAAAGTACCTGAAATTGCGGAGGGACTAAATCGTAGTAAGCAAGTTGATGATCCTTCTTTGGAAAATCTTAGACATCACTTCGATGTAATTCAAGATGCCATGAAGGGAAGGTCTGGAGAAAAAGATATAGCATACTCTCAAGGAGATGACGGCGAGATATACATCACCGAGGTTCTTGTGCTCTTGGAAATGTTCAATCGAGAACGCTTTGATGATAAAAAACATCCAAACTCGCTATATAATAATCCTAAAAACGGTTTGAGATATTTTACAAATGACTTGGAGAAAAACCCTTCTGCTGTAAGTATTTTAGTCAGCAAGTTACCGGAGATTTTGCAACTCAGCGATCAAATTCGCTATGCCACTCCAGATGCTGCAAAACGGATAGGCTTCGAGTTTGGCCGTATGAAAAATGGCAAAACCGGCGTTGGTTCGCCGAATAATAAAAATGTCACGCTTCCCTTTATTGCCAAAACTATGAAGCACCGTGTTCCGAATGGTTGGCTCTATCCCATGCTTGCTGCATTTCGAGCAAATATAGTTTGGGATTTACAGGCTCAAAAATTTGAATGGAAAGTGCCTGTTGAAAAACTCTTACCTCAAGTGATTGAGGATCTTGTTGGTGTTTGTGTAACCGCACATAAAGACAATATTGCACCTGATAAAGTTGGTAAGCGTGAGTCTATTTACGAACAGTGCTACGATAAAATTCAGCTTAACCTGTTCCGCTTACAAGCTGCTTAGTTAGTGCCAGAGTTCCGAGGTAGCTAAAACTGCCTCGGAACTTGCTCTGCTCACGCGGCAACATGGATTCCCGCCTTCGCGGGAATGACGGTTGCCTCCACCCACCGCAACCCCCTTGGCCGGGTGCGCCGGATAGTGTAGAACCACCTCATGAACCCTTCCCCATTTTACAGCGGCTCGGCGTGGGTGTTGCCGGCGGTGCTGGCGATCACGCTGCATGAGGCCGCGCACGGCTGGATGGCGGAGCGGTTCGGCGACGGCACGGCGCGTTCGCGGGGGCGCGTCACCTTCAATCCGCTGAAGCATATTTCGCTGCGGGGCACGGTGCTGATTCCCGGCATACTGCTGATGCTGCATTCCCCGGTGCTGTTCGGCTACGCGAAGCCGGTTCCGGTGGATTTCCGCCGCCTGAAGCCCCAGCGCCTCGGCATGGCGATGGTGGCGCTCGCCGGGCCGGGGATGAACATCCTGCTGGCGCTGGCAAGCGCGCTGCTGCTGCATCTCAGCCCCGCGCCCGCATCGGGGCATATCGGCTGGTGGGCGCTCAATTTCTTCCACGCGCTCATCATTAATTGCGTGCTGGCGCTGTTCAATATGATGCCGATTCTGCCGCTGGATGGCGGGCGGGTGGCGCGGGCGATGCTGCCGGGGAAAATCGGACGCATCTACGCACGCACGGAGCGTTACGGGTTGCTCCTCGTGTTCGCGCTGCTGCTGGTTCCGCCGCTGCTTCTGGGCGCGAATTTCGTTGCGGAAACGCTGGGGCCGCTGGCCGAACGGCTCATTACCGCCCTCCTCAATGCGACCGGAAACGGGGAATATCTGAGTGTTGATTTGTAGGTAGGTTCTATAGTCATACCCGATAAAAATCTTACATTTTTATCTGGTATGATTATGAAAACCAACTCCGAAAGAGTTGGTTTTCCGCGCCGGAGGCAGCGTATGCCAAATAATATTCTGTAAGAATATTATTTGGAAACACTATAGGTGCGGCGCACCTTCACGCTCAGCGCGTGTGCCTGCAGCCCTTCTGCGTTCGCAAGCAATTCCGTGGCTTCCGACAGTTCTGCAAAGCCGGATTTGCCGCACTGAATCAGCGAAGTGCGCTTGAGGAAATCATAAACGCCGAGGCCGGAGGAGAAGGCAGCACTGCCTGCGGTCGGCAGCACGTGGCTGGGGCCTGCGGTATAATCACCGATAGCTTCCGGAGTATGGCGACCAAGGAAAATCGCCCCGGCATTGGTAATGCGTTTTTCGAGTGCCGCCGGATTCTTCACGCACAGCTCCACGTGCTCCGCCGCGATGATGTTGGCGATTTCCGCCGCTTCCTGCAAATCCTTTGCCACGATGACGATGCCGTTATTGTTCCAGCTCGGCGCGGCGATGTTCGCGCGCGGGAGGGTGCGCAGGGTTTTCTCCACCGCAGCAATCACGGTTTTGGCGAAGGCGGCACTGTCCGTAATCAGGATAGGCCGCGCGGCTTCGTCGTGCTCGGCCTGGGAGAGCAGATCGGCGGCGAGCCATTCCGGGTTGCTCTCCACGTCCGAAATCACTAGAATTTCCGAGGGTCCCGCAATCATATCAATGCCCACCTTGCCGAATACCTGACGCTTGGCAGCACTCACATAAGCGTTCCCCGGCCCCACGATTTTCAGCACGGGCGCGATAGTTTCCGTGCCGTAAGCCAGCGCGGCGATGGCTTGCGCGCCGCCGACGCGGTAGATTTCCGTGATGCCCGCGACGTGCGCGGCGGCAAGCACCAGCGGATTCAGTTCCCCGCCAGGTGCGGGCACAACCATCGCCAGGCGCGGTACGCCCGCGATACGCGCGGGGATCGCGTTCATCAGCACCGAACTGGGATAGGCCGCCTTGCCACCGGGAACATACAGCCCGGCAGAATCCACCGGAGTCCACTTCCAGCCCAGCTTCACACCCGCTTTATCCTCATAAAGCAAATCTTCCGGCATCTGGCGCTTGTGATAGGATTCAATGCGTCCGGCGGCAAGTTTCAGCACCGCCCGCGTATCCTTCACGCAGGATTTCCAGGCAGCCGCAATGTCCTGCTCCGGCACACGCAGTGTTTTTGCGGTGAGCTTTACCTTATCGAATTTTTCCGTATACCGCAGCAGCGCTGCGTCGCCGTTTTGCGCCACATCTGCGAGGATACCGGCGGCGATTTCATTCACCTCCGTGCTCGATTCGCTTTTGGCAGCGAGCAGCGCGCGGAGCGTTTTCTCAAAGCCTTTATCTAAGGAATTAAGCAGCCTTGCCATTCACCGCCTCCGTAAAACCCTCGATGAGCGCGCCGATTTCCCGCCCCATCGTTTTGAACGCGCCCCGGTTGACAATCAGCCGCGAGGAAATCTCTGCGATGGTTTCCACCTCCACCAGCCCGTTTGCCTTGAGGGTCGCGCCGCTGCTGACGAGGTCCACGATGCGTTGCGCGAGGCCGAGCGTGGGGGCAAGCTCCACCGCGCCGTTGAGCTTCACGCACTCCGCCTGGATGCCCCGCCCCGCGAAAAACTTTTTGGTGATGTTGACGTATTTCGTGGCGACGCGGATGTGGCTCTCGTTCCACAGTGCTTCGTCCTGCGCGAAATCTGCGGGGGCGGCCAGTGCCATCCGGCATTTGCCGAGCTTGAGATCCAGCGGGACATAGAGATCAGGATAATCGAATTCCATCAGCACGTCGTTTCCCGCCACGCCGAGATGCGCCGCGCCGAACGCCACGAAGGTCGCTACATCAAAGCTGCGCACACGGATGATGGTGATATTCTTCCGGTTGGAGGCGAAGGAAAGCGCGCGGCTGTTCTCATCGAAGAAACTGGCTTCGGGCTTCACGTCCATGCGTTGCAGAAGCGGCGCAAGCTCCTCCAGTATCCGCCCTTTCGGGAACGCGATGACAATGTTGTTTTGTGTGAGCATAACACGGGGTTAATAGCACAATAACCTGATTCTGCGCCAGTTTTTTATTCAGGAGCCAGTTTTATTCAGGAGTGGTTCGGGTGGCTGCGCATACTGTCCGGCAGCGGGCGCACGGATTTCCGGATTGCCTTGCCGGATTCCTGCCGGGCAAGGTCGAGTTCATAGACTTTCTGAAGGTTTATCCAAAGCTCCGCCGATGTGCCGAGCCAGCGGCTCAGGCGCAGGGCTGTATCGGCGGTGACGGCGCGTTTCCCGTTGATGATCTGCGTGAT
>JAHFPR010000075.1 GCA_023269645.1 Alphaproteobacteria bacterium
GCGGGCGATGATGAAACTGGCGAACACCGCGCGGGGAGCAGAGGACTGATCCGCTTTTTCCTCTCCCGTGTGCGGGGGAGGGGTAGTGTATCATTTTGAAGGTTAACATCGAACCTGTCATCCCCGGCTTGTCCGGGGATCCAGGGTTGTAGTTTATGCTGTTGCTCCCTGAGGTTGCGGTTCTCGACAAAACCAACATACCTCCACGCAATCGTAGGAACAACCTGTTGAGACGTTACAGCCAGAATATTTCGCTTCTATAGTCATACCCGATAAAAATCTTACATTTTTATCGGGTATGACTATGAAAACCAACTCCGAAAGAGTTGGTTTTCCGCGCTGAAGGCAGCGTATGCCCAATAATATTCTGTAAGAATATTATTGGGAAACACTATAATGTTTGGGGATGGTGTCCCGTCATCGCGAGGGAGCGCAAGCGACCGTGGCGATCCAGACCGGACAATTACTGGATTGCTTCATCGGTCTTATGGCCTTCTCGCAACGACGCCATCTCCATCAGCGGCCAGCGGGCGCGGGGGCGGCAATCGAGGCCGTCCGAAAAGCCGCGCGAAAGCCGCTCCGCCCCCGCCCAGGCGATCATCGCCGCGTTGTCTGTGCAGAGCTTCAGCGGCGGGGCGACCAGCGTAAGCCCGTGCTTCTCCGAAGTTTCCTTAAGCCGCGCGCGCAGGTAGTTATTCGCCGCCACGCCCCCCGCCACCACGATATGCTTCCCCTGCGGGCAGCGTTCCCGGAACTGCGCGATGGCGTGGCTGAGCCTGTCCGCCAGTATATCCCCGCACGCCGCCTGAAAGCTGGCGCAGAGGTTGCTGTCATCCTGCGGCGCGCGTAGCGCGAGCGCAGGATCTTTCTCCGTAGGCACGAGATCCTGCGCAGCCGCTTTGCGGCTCGCAGGATGACGGTATGTCTCCACCGTCCGCCACACCGCCGTTTTTAAGCCTGCGAAAGAGAAATCGCAGCCCGCGCGACCCATCAGCGGGCGGGGGAGGGTGAAAGCGTTGGGGTTGCCGCCCACCGCCGTTTTCTCCACCGCCGCGCCGCCGGGATAGCCGAAGCCCAGCATCTTCGCGGTTTTGTCGAACGCCTCGCCGATGGCATCGTCAATGGTGGTTCCGAGGAGGGTATAGCACCCCACCTCCTCCACGATCACAAGCTGGCTGTGCCCGCCGGAAACCAGCAGCAGCAGGAACGGGAACGGCACATTATCCGTGAGGCGCGCGGTGAGGGCGTGGCCTTCCAGATGGTTCACGCCGATGAAGGGTTTGCCAAGCGCGGCGGCCAGCCCCTTGCCCGCCATCAGCCCCACGATCACCCCGCCGATGAGTCCGGGGCCGGAGGTGGCCGCGATGCCATCGAGTTCGCGGAAGGTGATGCCCGCTTCCGCCACTGCCTGGAGCAGTATCCCGCCGATTTTCTGCAAATGCGCGCGGCTGGCGATCTCCGGAACCACGCCGCCATAGGGCGCGTGCTCGCTCAGTTGCGAATAGACAATATTGGACAAAATCCGCCGCTCCCCGCTCACCACGGCGGCAGCGGTTTCATCGCAGGATGTTTCTATGCCGAGGATGAGCATTGCGTCCTTAACTATTCTTGTCATCGCCCGAATCGCAAAGCGATTATAGGGCGATCCATTAGAAGACATTAGAACAGATCATTGGTATATCCGTATAGCCCTTACTATCTAAAATCGCCCTGATTTTTTCAATATCACTCTTTTCTACATCCCCGCCAAAATATACCTCAGTGATAGGAAGAAAAGGCTGATATTTTTTATGAACAAAAGTGGGGGGTGGTATATTGAAATTGTAACAGGGCTGATTTCGATGATCTATTCCATCTTTTCCAGCACCGGGCAGAAGAAACACCCTGTGTTCTTCTTCTATTTCCCAATTATCTCTCTGTTTTAGAAAAATAGGTAAGCCTACAATTGCAACCTGAAAGTTCTTAACTATCCATTCCAGGCAAGCAGCAAAATGCAGGACAGGATGTTGTTGTACCAAAGTTTCACAATATATACAGGCCTGATCTAAAGCCCCCCATATTAGTTGACGAAAGACGTTCTCATCATAAAGCACAGGAAAATAATAGGTTTTCTTTGCCGAAGACTTTATTGCGCTATGCTTGAAGCCAATGGAAATACTTTGTTGGCTGTTTTTTCCATATCTCGTCCACATTTCAAGATTGTCTTTTTTCCTGAAAGCGAGGTAGTGAATAAATCAAAGGAAGACTTTTTTCTCTGCTATAATAAAGCTCAAAAGAGATAGAAAGCCCCTTCTTTTCTTCGCAGTATTTTTTTACATAGCCATCTATGAGTTCCAGACCATAATTCACCTCATTCTCATCATTAGTATGGCTGATATTGCACAGCCTTAAATTTTCACTCTCAAGAATTGATTTTGCAGCTTCAACCGAGGTGTAATGATAGACCCTATCTTCAGGCGGATTGAATATCGGAAAATTTTTTGTAACATAATCAAAAACAGGAGATGCTTGAGGCGCAACAATCCTCAAAAACCTCTTATAGTCTAATTCTGAGTAGGTTCCGTTGTTCATATAGTGATGGATTCCCCTATAATCGCTTCGCGATTCGGGGAATGACGTTGTTATTATTCCGGAACATCCACCACCAGCAGTTCCGCATCGGTTTCCGCCGTGAGGGTGAGGGATTTTTCGCCTGTCGCTTCCGCGCCGTCGCCTTTTTCCAGCTTTGTGCCGTTCACGGTGAAGCTGCCCTCGGAAGCCAGGATATAGGCCTGATATTTTACGGGCTGTGTGAGGGTGGTTCCCGCGTTCAGCCGCCCGCCATAAATCGCCGCATCGGCATGGATGAACAGCGCGCCTTTCGCTTTGTCTTCCGCGCACCCGGAAACGAGCAGGGGAAGCGCATCCTTCACCGGAGTTTTCGGAAACTGCGCGGCCTCCCAGCGTGGCTTCACGCCCCGCTTATCCGGGATAATCCATAGCTGGTACAGCCGCGTATCCACCTTCTCGCGGTTATGCTCGGAGTGCAGAACGCCCGTGCCCGCGCTCATCACCTGCACGTCGCCCGCGCCGGTACGGCCTTCGTTGCCGAGGCTATCCTTGTGCGTGATCGCCCCCGCCCGCACATAGGTGATGATCTCCATATCCCGGTGCGGATGCGTATCGAAACCCGTGCCCGCCGCCACGCGGTCATCATTGATAACGCGGAGCGCGCCGAAATGCATCCGCGCCGGATTGCGGTAATCCGCGAAGCTGAAATGATGCCGCGCATCCAGCCAGCCGTGATCCGCATGGCCGAGGGATTTATAGGGATAGAGGGTTATCATTTGTTCGCTCCTTGCTTGCCTTCTGGCTCGCAAATGAGCCTAAGGCCTTCGGCCACTAAAGACAGGCGGGTTGCTAACCGCCTTCCGAACTCTAAACTCTGGACTCTGAACTCTGCCTCGGTATGATGGGCGCGGCTCAACTTCAAGGATACCCTACCATGAATCCCGCCAATGTAAAGTGCCCCGCGCGAATCCGCATCGGCACACGGAAAAGCCGCCTCGCCGTGGCGCAGGCGATGGAGGTGAAAAACCGGCTGCTCGGCGCATTCCCGTTCCTCAATCAGGAGCAGATCGAACTGGTGAAAATGGAAACTACCGGCGACCGCATCCAGAACCGGCATCTGGCGGATATTGGCGGCAAGGGGTTGTTCACGAAGGAAATCGAGGAGGCACTCACCGGGGGCAGGGTGGATATTGCCGTGCATTCCATGAAGGATATGCCCGATACGCTGCCCCCCGGCATGGTCATCCCCTGCATTCTGGAACGCGAAGACCCGCGCGACGCGTTTATCTCGCTGCGGGTGCGCTCGCTGGCGGAATTGCCGCAGGGCGCGGTGCTGGGTACATCCTCCGTGCGGCGGCAATCGCAGATTCTGAAGATGCGTCCCGACCTGAAAATCGTGCCCTTTCGCGGTAATGTGAATACCCGGCTGGAGAAGCTGGCGCGCGGCGAGGTGGATGCGACGCTGCTGGCGGTGGCGGGGCTGAAGCGGCTGGATATGGCGCAGGCCATCACCGAAGCGATTTCCACGGAAAAAATGCTGCCCGCTGTGGCGCAGGGGGCGATCGGCGTGGAATGCCTGGAAAGCAATCACCACATTCTGCAGGTGCTCGCTGTCATCAACCATCCTGATTCCTTCACGCAGGTGGCGGCGGAGCGCGGATTCCTGAAGGAACTTGGCGGCTCCTGCGCCACGCCCATCGCGGGGCTGGCGGAGTTCACGGAAAAAGGCACGCTGCATTTCCAGGGGCTGGTGGCGAGCACGGACGGCGCGGTGTTCTATCGCGTGGAGCGCGAAGGCGCGCCGGAAGATGCCGAACGCATGGGGCGCGACGCAGGGGCGGAAGTGAAGGCGAAGGCGGGGAAGATTTTGGGGTAGGTTTCAGGAACGGGTTTCAGGAACGGGTTTCAGGTTTCGGCAAGCCTGTTCTTCCTCTCTCCTTCTCCTCTCCCGCACACGGGAGAGGGATAGAGCACGGGCTGAAACCTCTTCCTGAAACCTATAATTTCCCCTTGCGGAATTCTGTCGGCGAAACGCCCGTGGCTTCCCGGAACACGCGGTTGAAGGAGGTGATGCTGGCGAAGCCGCAATCGAAGGCGATGGAAGTCACCGGCGATTCCGTGGCGCGCAGCAGGTGCTGCGATTCCTCCACGCGCAGGCGGTTGATCAGCGCGCTGAAACTCTCCCCGAAATGCCGGTTGATGACGCGCGAAAGATTCTGCTCCGTCACACGGAAATGATCCGCCATATCCGCGCGGCGGTAGCCAATGGTGCGGTAGGGCTTGTGCTCCGCCAGCAGCTTTTCGATGGCGTGCGCCAGGCTCCGCTCCTGCGGGGAGAATCCTCCCGCGCGAACCTTCAGCCGAAGGCTCTGGCTGAACACCCGGAACACCGAACTCACCACCAGATAAATGAAGGATAGCCCCAGCATCGTCTTGATGAACACGGCCTGTTCCGCCGGGATGCGCCCCGCGAGGCGGAGCAGGTCAATCACCATCACGAACAGGTTGTACAGAATCAGCAATGCCACCAGCCAGTATTTATGGCGGCGGCTGGTATCGTTCCGCCGGAGCGGGGAAAGCCGTTGCAGCAGAAAGGTGAGCAGCAGGAACACCAGTGCCGAGCCGATCACGCGGTAAAGCGTCATCGCCGCCGCCGCCGGAATGCAGCCGCCCTGCGGAAGGCATACCTGATCGCCCGTCAGTGTCAGGTAAAGCAGCGGCCCGCCGCCGACAAGCGGAAGCGCGAGGATCAGCCAGTAAGGCCAGGGCGGCGGTTTTTGCAGCAGGAGTTGCAGGATGAACAGGAAGCCGATCTCCGGCAGCAGGTGCTCGTTGAACATCAGGATGGCGCGGAGGACATGGCTGTTTAATTCCGGCATCGCTTCGAGTATCGGCAGCAGAAAGCCGCAGGTGAGCGAAAGAAAGTACACCACCGGCAAAAACACCAGCGTAAATTTCCGCGCGGAAAACAGCAGGTATATCACCACGAACAGGCACGGGCCAATCGCCGCCATCTGGCAGGCCTGGGTGAGGGAGAGGAGGGTGGTGGGGTTCATAGAGTTCAGGAAGAGGTTTCAGGTTCCAGCTATCAACCGATGCTCCTATTCTACCCTGAAACCCGGAATCTGAAACCTGAAACCTATTTTTTTGTCTTCTTCGTTTCAAGAATTGCCCGGCAGCGCGGGTCGAGATCCGCGTGGCCGCCCGTTGCTTCATCCGCTTTCGCCATCGCGCCGATGCGCTCGTTGATGAAATTCATCATGAAATTCATCTCGCCCGGAGAAAGATTCTTATAGTTATCAATCACCCCCACGATGATGTCGCAGGCCTGTTTGTATTCGCCCTTTTTCTCATAGATGAACGCTTCCATCTGGCGTATCCAGATCGGGGCGTTCGCATCTTTCGGGATGTTGGCGAGCTTGTGCGCGATCTCCAGTGCCCAGTCGAGATCCTCCAGCTTGAACTTGGCGTGGTAGATGGCCTGGCTATACCACCACCATTTCTTCGCCGGGTCGCGGTCGGCGTACTGCTCCAGATATTTCACGACATATGGCACGTCGCGTTTCGGATTCTGCGATGCGCCGTAATAATAACTCACCAGCGTGGGTAGAAAATCGGAAGCGGCGTTCAGCCCGTCCAGGATCATCCACCAGTCGTATAGCTTTTTGTAATCATAATCCTTGAGCGCGGTGGAACGCCCGAACGTATCCCCGGCATTCTGAATCTGCAGGGCGCGCGAGCGGAAATAAAACTCGTCATCGCCGAGCGTAAGTGCCTTCACCATCGCCGGACCCGGAACCTCCGGCACTATGCCGAGATCGGGCTTGACCTGCCGCGTGCCCGGCCACAGCACCTGCCCCGCTTTCAGCATATCGGAAGCGGGCAGACGCACCCCGTGCCAGAACAGCCCCTGAAGCAGTGCCATCGCCAGAAAAAGTCCGAGTATCCCGTGTGTGCCTTTTGCCTCCATAGCGATGTCCATAGAGAATCAAAATTGCTTGTGCTTGAAATCCCACAACGCCGCCGCAAGCAATAGCGGCACATAGATGACCGTCTGCGTTACGAAAAGCTGGTAGCTGGTGTCGTTGCCGATCCCCGATACAAGCCATTTGGACTGGGCATAGAGATCCAGCCGGGGCAACACGGCGGAAACGAACTTCAGCCCCTGGCCGACCCATGTGCCGAAATCCATGCCGCGCAGCCCGCCGGGGGAATCCAGCACGTAGAGGAAAAATCCCATCATGCGCCCGATGAAATAAAATCCGAAACAGAACAGCACCGAACTGACCGCGCTCCGCATCACCAGTGCCGCGAACAGCGCGAACGCCACCACGATGAAGGATTCCAGGATCAGGCTCACGCCCCAGTAGATCAACCCTGCCAGCGAAATTTCCGGAAGGAAAATCCCCATGCATACCAGCAGCGGAAGGATGAGCAGCATCGCCACCACCGCGAAGCCGAGCCAGTACGCCACCACGAAGGCGGTGCGGGAAATGGGACGGGAAAGGATCACCTCAATCTCCCGGTTCTCAAAGGCGCGCCGCACATGGAAGCAGACGAAAACAATCAGGCCGATGAGCAGGATAACCCGCGTGGAGCCGCCGATGTAACTTGTCGCCATCTGGGATTGTTCCACCATCGCCGTGCCGCCCAGGAACAGCGAAATGCCAAACGCGAGAAACACCGCAACGAACAGACCGACGAACAGCCAGTCACGGATTGCGGTGAGGAAAATGTAGCGAATGGTTGTTTCCATCGGCGCGCTTTTTTATAAATTGAACGGCTTACAATTTGAACGGATGGGGATCCACTGAGAACTTGTTGTAGAAATTTTTGTCCTCTATCTCCACGCCATGTCCGGGAACAATGGTGGCCTTGATGAAAATCACCGTTTCCACCGTGCTGGAAATGCGCTGTGTGCTTTTGAACGCTCCGCCGATAATTGGCAGCTTGGAAATTCCTGGAATACCGCGATCCAGGCTGCTGTTGCTTTCCTCCATCAGCCCGCCGATGACCATCACCTGGCCGCTCCGGATGCGCATCACGGAATCCAGCTCCCGCACATCCACCACCGGCACTTCCGTGGTCAGGTTGCTTACGCCAAGCTGCGCAGCTTCCAGCGTGAAGCCGGGATCCTCGACGAAATGGTCAATGCGCGTGAGTACCGGGTGCACGTTCATGATGACTTCGTCGTGCTCCAGATCAATGGAGGGCTGGAGGTTCAGGATAACGCCCACCGGCACGGTGCGTATTTCGCTGCTGATGGTGGTAGTGTTGGTGGATGTGGTGGAATTGCTCTGCTGCTCCACGGAAAGTTCAAAATACACGAAATTCTCCGCGAAATTAAGCACGGCATACTGGTTGTTCATGGCGTTGATGCGCGGGCTTGAGAGGGTGCGCGTGGAACCGAACTGTTCCACCAGCTTGATGGTGGCATCCAGCGAGGTGTTGTTCCACCCGAAAAGTTCCGTAGGCAGAATGCCCGCCGTGAAGATGTTGTTGGCAAGCGCGCTGGTGTCGCCGAGATTGGCGAAATTGCTGCCAGCCGTCACCCCGGTGACGTTGTTGTTGAGGAAGTTCCAGTTGATGCCGCCCCGGTATTCATCGTCCAGGCTGACTTCCAGCACCTTGGCCTCGATAAGTACCTGCGCGCTGTAGGATTTCTGGACGTAATCCAGATATTGCTTCACCGCCCGGTGCTGACGCTTCGTTGCCATAACAGAAAGAAGCCCCACCTGCCGGTTGACTGAAATCACCCCCGATCCGCCCTCAACAGGAGCCGCGCCGCCTGCTGCCGCCCCACCCGCCGCTGCGGGAGCCGGAGCTGCGGAAGCTGCGGCATTTCCCGCTGCCCGTGCAGGCTGGGAGGCCGCCAGGGCATTGTTGACACCCGATTCAATCATCGCCCACAGATCGCCGATAGCAGAAACCGCCTTCAGATCGCTGGAGGAACCGGAATTGGAACTGGCTCCGCCGGTTGCGCCGCCTCCGCCGGTTGTTCCGCCGCCACCACCTCCGCCCCCACCGCTGCCGCCGAGTGTGGTGCCGGTGGATACGGATGAGGAAGATGTGCGCACCATGTTCAGCGCGTTCAGGCGGTAATTAACGATTTCCGGCAGGTCGCGTTCCACCTTCAATACGCCGTTCCTGAAAGAATAGGTCAGCTCCGCCATATCGCTCAGCCGCTGGATAACCTCCGAGAAAGGCCGATCCTTCGCGCTGAAAATGACGTTGCCCTCAATCTTCGGATCAATCTCCATGTCTACGTCTGCACGGCGTGCAAGCTCCAGCAGCACGTCCTTGAGCGGCACATCGTCCGTCACCATCAGGGTGACGAGTTTATCCTCCGGCACGGCGGGTTTTTCCGGCGCGACGACAAGATCATCCATGCCCGGCATGAGCGGCAGGGATTTTTGTGTGTCCTTGCCTTCCTTTTCCTTATCGGCGGCAGACTTGTCGGCCATCG
>JAHFPR010000236.1 GCA_023269645.1 Alphaproteobacteria bacterium
GCCGCATATGTGGATGTGGCTGTCACGCTCAAAACCGCCGACTGGTTCGATGCCGCCGCGTTCCCGCAGGCAGTATTCGACGCCGCGCGCTTTGCGGAGGCAGCGGCAGAAAAAACCTACACCGCCGGGGGTACACTGAAGCTGCGCGATAAAACCGTGCCCGTCACCGTCAGCTTTACGCTGGAGGAATACAGCGATACGAAAGCCAAGGCAAAAGGTTATGCGCTCATCAAGCGCAACGATTTCGGTGTCGGCCAGGGTGCATGGGCGAAAACGGACGAGATCAAGGATGATGTGAAGGTGGAATTTGTGCTGGGTGTGGTGAAATAGATTTCTCTGTCATTGCAACCGCGAGCTTGCGAAGCGGGAAGCAATCCAGTTCTTTGTTTCCGCTGGATTGCTTCGTCGGCCAATGGCCTCCTCGCAATGACGTTATACCGCAGCCCTCTCCGCCACCGCCCCCCGGATTGCCTCCTCGCAATGTTTTGCCAGAGCCTTGCGGTCGTTGAAATCGCTCCAGCGCAGTTCCGGGAAATAGCGCAGTTCCGCCTCCACCCCCCGCATCGTCAGCAGTGCCCAGATATGCGGCGCGAAGGTCATATCGCCGTACCACGCTACGCGATCAAGCATCCGCCCGCTTTTCGGAGGTTTTCCCAGCACTTTCGTATAGGCAAGTGCCATCATCCGCACGGGGATTTCCGGCTTGCCCGCCACCGGTTCCACCACGGCGAACAGCGAACTTTTGAACGGCAGAACGTGCGAGCCATCGCTGGTCGTGCCCTCGGCGAACAGCAGCACGTTGTCGCCCGCTTCGAGTGCCGCGCGGAGTTTTTCCTGCTGCTCCTTCGCGCTGCCCGCCCGCCGTTCGATATAGAAAGCACCGGTCAACCCGGTGAGGAAGCCCAGCACCGGCCAGCTCCGGATTTCCGCTTTCGGCGTAAAACGCACCGGATGATGCGCCCCGAAAATGGGGACATCGAGGTAGGAAATGTGGTTGGAGACAAACAGCGTGCCACACGCATGGCGGGGAATCTCGCCAGAGATTTTAAGCCTCACCCCAAAGATGCGCACCAGGGAGCGGCAGTAAAGCATCACCAGCACAGCATGGAATCGTGGGGTGAACCGGCGCGTGAACAGGCCTGGGATAATCGCGGTTGCCGTCAGCAATGCGGCCAGTGTTACCCGCAGCACGGCACGGCATTGCCCCATCATTCCAGGAACTCCTTGCGCTGCGCGTCATCAAGGAAATGCTCGGTATAGCGGGTGGGGATGTTTTTGCTGTCGAGCACGATGCACACATCCACCGTATGGCAGAAATTATCCACGATCACGCCCTCGCCGATATAGCCGCCGAGCCGCATATAACCCTTCATCAGCGGCGGAAGCTGGCGCAGCGCATCCCTGCGGCGGATTTCGGATTCCGGAAGGATAGGAAGTGTTGCACGCCATGCGGGTTGCGGGTGCGGGCGGATATGCTCCGGCGCAAGGTGGTGGTGGTGCAGGTAGGAAATGCCCTGCTGGAATTCCATCGGGTCGGTTCCGTGGAAGCTCGCGCAGCCGAACATATAATCTATTTTGAAATGCACGATATACGCCCCGATGGCGCGCCACAGCAACTGAATCACCGCGCCGTTGCGGTATTCCGGCGCGATGCAGGATCGCCCCAGTTCCAGCAGGTTGCCCCCCGCCGCGAGGATCGGAGAAATATCGAACTCGGTTTCCGTGTAGAAATGGTCGAAGGGGAGTTCTGTATTGGAGCGCAGCAGGCGGTAGGTTCCCACCACTTTCGGCTGCGCCGCACCCTCCGGCTGATCGAGCACCAGCAGATGATCGCAGACTTTATCGAATTTATCCTCGTCCACCTCCTCGCCGGTGAAAGCCACCTTTTCGCCGGGGATGGGTTTTGAACCTTCTCCGCTTCCATGCTGCGCCGCTTCCTCCTGAAAGAACACCCGGTGGCGGAGCTTCTGCGCCTGCTTCACCAGTGCCGGATCGCGCGTCAACTTCAGCGAAAGCGTATCCGCAGTGAGGGCACTCAGGTCTGGGAAAATTACTGCCATACCGCTTATTCCTTCCCCGTTTTCGCTACCTTATCCAGCACCGCGTGGATGAAGCCCACCTCATCCTGCGCGCAGAAAAGCTCCGCAACACGGGCATATTCCGCGATGACCACCGCTGGCGGTGTGCCCAGCGACTTGACCTCGAATGCCCCGGCGCGGAGGATGGCGCGCGGCAGCATGGCGATCTGGTTCTGGTTGGGCATCCGGGTGAAGAACGGCAGCAACAGGGCATCCAGTGCCGCGCATTCCACCGTTGCGCCCGCCACGATGCTGCGGAATAATTTGCGGTCTTCCTTCGCGGCGGCCAGTTCCGCAAGCTCCACCGCCGTCACGGAATCCTCGCCTTCCCCTTCGCCCGCCGCCTGCTCACGGAAGAAGGCGACCACTTCCGGAGTCAGCCGTTCGCGCGGCCAGGGCGCGCCGCCACCCTCCGCATCCCAGCTATAGAGTGCCTGCACCGCCATCAGGCGCGCGAGGCGTTTGGTGAGCCATGCTTCCGCCATTACTTCACCCCGAACTGTTCGCGCAGTGCCATCATCTTCATGCAGGCGTAGGCGACTGCCGCGCCTTTATTGCCCTTCGATTCCAGCGCGCGCTCCCACGCCTGCTCCTCATTTTCGCAGGTGAGGATGCCGTAACCTATCGCCAGGGCGTGCCGGAGGACAAGCTCCTGCAGGCCGT